>JBEKGL010000033.1:0-14710 GCA_050012815.1 Thermoguttaceae bacterium | reverse complement strand
TCCATCGCACGACCCTGCGAAAAAAATTGGATGAGTTCACGGGCGAAGGACCATAAACGCCCGGGCCGAAGTCTTTTATTAATGCGAGCTATTGAGTCTCAAGCAAATAATGTCGCATTTTTTCATCGGAGCCGGGCCGTATCGGCCCGGAAATACCGGGGCGACACGCCCCGGCTCTGATATTTTCCACGACATTTTTTTCTGAGATTCAATAATCCTTACCCGGGCACGCCGAGCGGATCGGATACGGGCGCGTCGGCGGGGCTTGCCTCGGGCGTTTTACCGGTCAATGATTTTCGCAACCGCCGCACGGCCGGCCACCAGTTTTGATATGCGTGCATCGCCGCCCGCCCGACCAGACGCCGAGGGGCCACCACCACGCGGCCGATCGTGTACGTCGCCGGACGCCAGCGAGCGAGCGCTTCGGTCAGCGGCCCGATGCAATCGACGGCCTGCCATTGCCCATCGGCATGCAGCCGTTCCAGAATATGCCAGAACATCACCTGGCCCGGGCTGAATTGGGCAAACCGCGGATCGTAACCGATCTTGTGCGCGTAATACACGCCCTTGGCGCTGAAACCGTACAAAACGGCAATCGCGTGCCCTTCCAATTCCAGCATGGCGATCTCCAATTGTCCCCATTGGGCCAATTGTTCGGCCTGGGCAAGGAAGAACTCGAACATTCCGGACGTGCGTAAAACCGAACTTCCCCTCATGCCCTTCCAACTGCGATCCTCGACCTCGAAAACTTTTTCCAGCCACGGCCGCACGTCGCGCAGATCCAGGTGCGAGAGCATTTCAAACTTGACGTCGCCTTCGTCGTTCAAACGGCGCGCGGCCTTGCTGGTCGCCTGCCGATGCGCCCGGGAGAGGTTTTTCTGGAAAAAATCCCAGTCGCGGCTGATTTCTATTCGAGCTACCTGGTATCGCTCGTGCGTTGTCCAGGCCGCATTTGCCCGATCGCAAGCCTGCATAAACGCCCGCCACCGCGGCGAGTGCACTACCGTATCGTTAAGCCAGAGCCATTGCCAGGACACGCCTGCGGCGGCGTCAAGAATGGCATCCAGAGCGGCGGCCGTGTCTGTGGTCGGATCGAGCAGCAATTCTCCGCAGGGCGACCACGGGTTGCAAGGCAAACTGCCCGCCGGCAGCACACCGGCCACACGGCGCGATATCAACGGCAGCGCCGCCACCCAACGGCCGTCTTCTTCCACCGCAAAGATGTGAAAACCTCCGCGCGGGGCAAAACGCGCAAGCCATTGAGCCAACAATTCCGCCCGGGCCGTGGGCAGTGTAACTTCGCTCCGCCACCACAGATCGTCCCATGCCGGGGCCGCGGACCGCAGATCGTCAATGCTAGTCAAATGGATAATTCGTTGCCGGGCCATGCAAAATACTCCGCTGATTCTCCAGCAACTATAGCTTTATTTCCACGATGAAAAGAGTTTATTAATTCAAACTGTAAACACAAAATCCGCAATGAAACTTTGATCGGCATTTTTTCTCTAGCCCAGGCGTTTACGCCTGGGACCGAAAGCCGTCAATACACTTTTATGTCAACCCCGTTTACGGGGTTCATCCAGACCTCAAGCGCCCCTAAAGGGGCTACACGAAAGGAATTGTGGAATTCTCCTAATCCCAGGCGTAAACGCCTGGGCTAGAGAAAAGTACATCAACATTTACTGTTTGAGTTGTTAACATTCGAGCTTCGTCATTCTCAGTATTCCCAAGCCAGGCCCAGGTTTACGGCGTTAAATTGTCCGCCGGAGGCCCATTCGCCGTTATAACGGAAGAACAAGGACGTGCGTGCATTGGGCAGAAATGCCAGACCCGCGCCGAAATACATGCTGTCGCGGAACACGCCGGCCGGATCGGTGTCGAAAACGGTCGTGCCGCCGGTAAAACTGGCGCGTATGCTGTTGTCGCCCAGCTTCCCACAAGGCCAGCTTTTTTACCATATCTTTCCCCCAATAGAGCGGATTTTCAACTAAATCAATGAAATCTGCAACTACATTATTGACAATTGCGGGTTGGGGAGATTATATCAATGTTTGTAATCTCTTTCTCATAATCCAATCTGAGGCAGCGGCGAAAAACTTAGTCCCTCGGCTCAACAAGCAAATTCCCGCTTGGTCGTGGCCGTATCTTGGGCTGGGTGTTATCCACTCTTTAAACGTTTCCTGTTGCGCTCCGCCTAGCGAGTCAACAGATGAACTTGGTCATAGAACGTACAAGAGGCGATAAACGCGGGATTTCAAAGGAGGGCAAATATTCCTGATTAAAGTAGGGCGGGCATTCCTGCCCGCTATAGAAGGTTGTCAATGAATAGAAAAATGCTTCTGACATTTCGGCTAACTATTGTAGGAGTGATGATTGGACTGGGGTCGATGGCTCAGGCTGGTGATCTGCTGGTTGGGGGCTCGCCTGGGTATGATCCGGCCACAGAGACTGGATTGACAAGAGACCAGATTTGGATCCCACCTCTCTGGAGTGTGAATAACTTCACGCCTGGCTGGCATGTGAACAACTACGGCACGGCTGTGGGGTGGTCGGATAAGTATGTTAGCGGCAGCGACATGGGCACCCGCGCAGTGCGTTGGGATGCTTCGGGCACGGCCGCCACTGAACTTGACAATCTGGGCACTGACTACATTGGCTACACGTACGCCCAAGCCAACACCGTCAACGACGCTGGCACGGCCGTGGGATACTCACAAAAATATGTTAACTACAGCGATACGGGCTATCGCGCAGTGCGTTGGGATGCTTCGGGCACGGCCGTCACTGAACTTGGCGATCTGGGCACTGACAACAGTGGCTTCACGTCCGCCGACGCCTTCGCCGTGAACGACGACGGCACCGTGGTAGGGTACTCATATAAATATATTAGCGGCAGCTACGTGGGCACCCGGGCCGTGCGTTGGAATGCCTCGGGCACGGCCGCCACCGAACTTGGCAACCTGGGCACTGATAGCAGTGGCTTAACCTACGGCGGCGCCTACGCTGTGAACGATGCCGGAACGGCAGTGGGATATTCATATAAATATGTTGGCGGCAGCCGCAAGGGCGGCCGTGCTGTGCGTTGGAACGCCTCAGGCACCACTGCCACCGAACTTGATAATCTCGGCACTAGCAACAGCGGCGTTGCTAGCGCCTGCGCCTACGCCGTGAACGACGCCGGTACGGCCGTGGGGTACTCAAATAAATATATTAATGGCAGCAACATGGGCACTCGCGCTGTGCGTTGGAGTGCTTCGGGCACGGCCGCCACTGAACTTGGCAATCTCGGCACTAGCAACAGCGGCGTTACTAGCGCCTACGCCTACGCCGTGAATAACGCCGGCACGGCCGTGGGATACTCGCAGAAGTACGACGCTAGCGGCAATGACATGGGCTACCGCGCTGTTCGCTGGGACGCAACGGGTACCGACGCCCTCGAACTTGGCAACCTCGGCACTGAGGATAGTGGCTACACGGAGGCCATGGCCTGCGCCGTGAACTACGCCGGCGTGGCCGTGGGGTACTCGTGGGTGTATATTAACGGCAGTTACAGCGGTAACCACGCTGTAATCTGGCTGCCGGATGCCAGTGTGATCGACTTGAACGATTTGGGCGTAGCGCCTGTGCTCGCAGGAGGTACTTGGACGCTGACCTCTGCCAAGGCACTAAGCGCCGATGGCTGGGTATCGGGCGAAGGCGCATTCGACCCCGACGGCGCCGGCCCACTGGAAAATTACGGTCGCCTTTGGGTTGCGCAGGTCGGGCTGGGCGGCACTTGGACCACAGCCACCGGCGGAACCTGGGGACGCGGGCCGAACTGGTCCACCGGCACGCCCGCCATGCAGGTCGGCAACGCCACGTTCAACCTGAACTCGGCTTACACTGTAGCACTGGACCGCGACGAACTAACCAAGACCATCGCTATCAGCGCCGGCACGGTGACGATCGAATTCAATGGTCACACACTGACAACCGAGAGCGGCCTAAGCATTGCCAGCGGCGCAACGCTCAAGGGAGCCGGCACCATCATAAGCGATATCCGCAACGCCGGCACCATCGCCCCCGGCAACAGCCCGGGAACACTAAACATTAACGGCAGCCTGACCAACAGCAACACGTTGGAGTTCGAGATTGCCGGCCTTTTAAGCCATGACAAGATCAATGTGACCGGGACCTTCAGCGCCGCTGGGACAATCGTCGTAAAACTGCTCGATGGCTACGACCCGGCGGACGGTGATATGTTCAACTTGATGAGCTTCGGCAGCTTCGCCGACAGCAGCTATGTGTTTGACTTCTCTCAGGCCGGATTGCCTGGGGATTTGAGATGGGATACGGCAACCTTCGCCGCCATCGGCAGCATCAGTGTAGTGCCCGAACCGGGCACGCTCGCGCTCTTAGGCATGGCCGGTCTGGGGCTGCTGATCAGCGCTGGGTGGGGCCGATACCGACTGCGGAGATAAAAGCAATTTGTAGAGTGCGTGAAACGCACAATCTTGCTACAGGTTTTGGTGCGTTTCACGCACCCTACAAAAAATCATGACCTCGTAATGTGCATGCTACAATACAGACGGCACACGGAGTGTGCCTGCTACATTGATGCAAGATCTCCATGCACTATTACCGACCTAGTATTCCCAAGCCAGGCCCAGGTTTACGGCGTTAAATTGTCCGCCGGAGGCCCATTCGCCGTTGTAACGGAAGAATAAGGACGTGCGTTCGGTCGGTAGGAAGGCCAGTCCGGCGCCGAAATACATGCTGTCGCGGAACACGCCGGCCGGATCGGTGTCGAAAACGGTCGTGCCGCCGGCAAAACGGGCGCGGATGCTGTTATCGCCTAGATATTCATGGGCCCAACCCACTGAACAATCGGGCACAAGCCGGACGCCGCGAATCTGCCAGATGCGGTAAATCTGCATGCCGATTTTCGAGCGCAGCGAATGCGAATCGTTGTTCAAAAGCGTAAGATCAGTGCCGTTGCCTTCGCTTTCGGTAAAGTCGTTTTGGTGATAAAAGATATATTGCAAAGAGACTAAAGGCGTAACCATATAGTCGCACCAATTTCTCTCGCAGCCCGCCGCCATGAACAGCGAAAAATCGTGGGCATTGTATTTCCCCTTCGGCGTGCCGGAGATCGTGCCCACGGTAACATCGCGGGTAACGTTATCGTCGTGATAACCGTACGTGGCCGATCCGTCGAAAAACCAATCATCATAGGAGCGGCTGAGATACGGTCCCACGCGGATATTGTTTATATCGCCGGCGCCTTTGTCGTCTGTAAACCGGATGCTGGTGCGGGCGTAGGCCGCTCCCCAACCGTATATAAAATCGTCGGTTGCCGCGCGGTCCATGGCAACTTGCACGCCCGTGGACTCGGCGTGAAAGCCCATGTGGTCGCCGTCGGTTTGCTCGTCGAAAAACATGCCGAAAGGCCGGGCAAGGATCCGCCTTTGGTCGTCGGGCTGTTGGTTGCGGACGACGGGCGGCATTTCGGCTTCTTCCAAGGACCGGCTCATAAGGATATTGACTTTATCAGGGCTCTCATCGGTAAATGAATTGCCCGTCTGTGGAAAAGGCGTTACGCCGGAGGATTGCATGGCCGGGGATCCGCAAATATGACGATGCCGCGACTGGAGATACTCCGACATGCTTTCGGCCAGGTATTGCGTGGTCCGCCGCTCCGAGGCATTTACGGCGTGATACGCGGCCGGGGTCAATGCCGGCACGGCTGACGAAAATTCGGCCGAGTTCATAAACAGAAGCTCGTTCGACACGTCGGCAAATTTGTCGATGGCGATATCGCTGTCCGAATCCAAAGCCGCGGCCAGATTTTTCAAATTACCCTCGGGCTCGACCGACGCAAAGGTAGTCGATTTCAACACGTTCAGGTAGAAATATTTCGGGGTTTTGGTCAGATAAGTCGTAAACGAAAGGAAAGACGAATGAGTGGTAACCTGTACGCCGCCGTTAGCTATGCTGCCGTCGGCAGCAATGATATTAAAACTGTCGCCGTTGCGAAAAACAGCGTTGCTTCCCTGGGTGCGGTCTACATTGATCGTGCTCCCTGAGAAAAGAGTCGCATTGCCGGTGACGTAAAGCTTGTCGCAGAGCATAATTCCATCCACCGGCTTCGACAATTCAATATCCAGCTTAGCGCCGCTTTGCTGGGTGTAATTTCCATTGACGGTTATCAAACCTATGCTATTGCCCGGGGCTACGGCGCCTTGATTTATGAGATTTCCGCCTTTAATCGTGGTATTTCCGCCCAAGGTGCCGGCGCTTTCGACGGTTACGTCTCCGTACATCTGGCCGTTGACTTTTGCGGTGCCGGAGTGAATGGTCATACTGGCGAAGTTTCGGACGTCGCCGTTGATTACGGCCGTTTGGCCCGAGGCGGCATTCACGATAAAAACGCCGGTTCCGCCGCCGGTTATGGTGGTGGTGGTTGGGGTGCTGGTTACAGTGCCGTCGGTGATGTTGCCGTTCACCGTGCCGCCGTTTATGATAACCGTATCGCCTCCGCCGCCGGTTTCGATGTTTCCGTCGATCACGCCGCCGTTGGTAATGCGGTCGGCATAGTTGCCGGTGCGAATCGCACATTGCGTTCCGCGGATCAAGCCGCTATTGTTTACGACCATCGCCCCATCCAGGCCTTCCAGGCCGACCAATCCGTCGACAATGCCGGTGTTGATAAGCGTGCCGCCGGCCTGGAACTTTATCACGCTGGCGCGATAAGTTTTGTCCAGGTTTTTGCCCGGCCCCAATACGGTGCCGTTGTTCGTAACGGTGTATCCGCCCGAACTTATTAATATCCCTTGATATACGGTGGCCCCTGCGCCGACGACCACGGCGTTGCCGCTGTTAAAAGGCTGAAAATACTCGCCTGCCCAAACAGTGTCGCAATCGCCGCTTATGTTGAAGTTGCCCGTATTGCGATCGAAATAAGAGTATGAACCGATGCTGTAAACGGCGTAGAAATTGAGTATGTATTGCGATTCCGTGCGATTTGGCAGGACAAATTCCGTAAGTCCGACCCTGGAATCCGGATTACCCCAGTCACAGGTGTATCCCAACTGCGTCCACGGGTAAGGGGGATTCTTGGTGTAGGTACTCTTTTGTTGTTCGAAAAAAGTCATGAAACCCGGATACTTCTGCTCCATTTCCGCCGGGCTGTAGGGATAGGTGATCGAGGAATTCGGGTTGGTGACATCCGGATTTTTCATGGGCCGTTCCAATCCATTCACGCTCGCCCAGAGTTCGACGACGCGATCGTTGGTGGTGTTGGCCGGCATGCCTAAAAGCTGATTGGTCCTAAGCGCCGCGTCAGTGCCCGAGATATTGTTGTTGCGAAGGAAGTTGTACAAGTCGGGAGCGGCGGCAAGCCAAAGATAAGAGTTTCGGCTCCCATCGACATAGCCTTGATGGTAGCCCGCGTAATCGCAGAACGTCGATAACAGCAACCGGGAGGAATCGTCCGGTTTCCAGATCAACCCCGGAGTATCATGCGCCAGGGTTTTCAAATTGTTCACCATGCCGTTGGGATTGGGCGTATAGTTGGGAGAGCCGGAGCCCATCGCCCAGTTCATGGCATCGATGAAATCTTGCGAATAACCGTCGGGATATCCAGCCCGAGCGGATGCCGCTATGGAAATGATTAGAAAAAAAACGCCGATCAACCATGATAAAGCGCGCATGATCGCCACCCCTTTTAAAAAATGTAACTTGTGCCCCAACTCCGGCGGACATGCAAAAAGATTCCGTCACGGCCGCATCAGCGGCGCACGGAAATAAAAAATGCGTTGCCCCCCTAATTAGGCCGCAATCCCTGTTTGACCCACGAGGATTCCGTAAACCGAACAGATCGTATAATAGGAGTTATCGTTATAATCGGAATAACCACTTTAATTTGACATCTCTTATTGAACGGTTTGTGGTCGGAGATTGGGCAGAATAGAGAAGCCCGGCCAAGATTAACGGCCATTGATTCACGCAGCCCGTTTTAAAACCTCGGCCGGCTTGAACTGTATTACCACGGTGCGCAATTTGCCGCGGCGATCGACGAGCAATTCCAACTGATCGGGCGGATTTTTCAGCATTTCGATAAAAGCGTTTTCATCGGCGAAATCGCGCCCGGCAATTTGGTATATGCGATCGCCTGCCTGCAATCCTGCGCGGGCGGCCGGCGTGCCCGGAACCACGTGGGTTAGAATGATCGTGCCCGGCTCGGCCTCGTCCACGCGCCACACTATGCCCAGTCGCAAGGGCCGACCGGCCAACTCCACGGCAATTTCCGCGGGTTTATCTTCGCCTTTGCGTTGCAACGATACTGTCACCGGACTCTCGGCGGTCATCACCGCGCCGATCAGATCGTCGTCAACATGCACATCCCGGCCCGCGCAACTTATGATCCGGTCGCCCGGCTTCAACCCTGCCTTATCGGCCGGGGAATTGTGATTTACGCGCACAAGACTCACCCCGCCTTCCACGGCCGGTTTGGCGTCCAAGGACACGCCCAGTCGCTCGGCGGGCAAAACAATTTGCGAAGCGATGAATCTTTCGGTCTCCGGCGTCTCGCGTCCGGCCGCCTTGCGATAAGGAATTTTTGCGTCGCTTTCGGCCAACTCGTAGACCGTGGCGAAAAGCAGTCGCACTACCCGATTCATGCCTTCGCCGTTGATTAAATCGGCCGTGTCGCTGGGCCGGTGGTAATTCTCGTGCAATCCCGTGTGAAACAACAACACGGGAAGGCCTAGCTCATAGAAGGGATAATAATCGGCATCGGGCTTGAATTCCCAGGAAAAGTCGAGTTGCAGCCCTAGCTCGTCGTTCTGCCGGGCGACCAGACGCCGCCACCCGCAACCGCTCCGCGCGCCATAAACATACAGATGATCGTCGCGCAGACGGCCGATCATGTCCACGTCAAAACAGGCGATTATCTTTTCCAACGGCACGGTGGGATGTAAAACCCAATACTTCGACCCCAACAGCCCTTTTTCTTCCGCATCCCAGGCCGCCACCAGGATCGATCGCCTGGGCGGACCCGGCAAGTTACCGAATGCCTTGGCCAGTTCCAGCAAGGCCGAAGTGCCGCTGGCATTGTCGTCGGCGCCGGGATGAATTCTGCCGTATGGTCCATAACTGTTGCCGCGATTACCGAATCCAACGTGATCGTAATGTGCGCCGACGACGATTACTTCGTCCTTCAATTGCGGATCGGCGCCTGGGATCATTCCCAAAATATTGCGATAATTCGGGGGAAAAGGCTGTTCAAATCTGTTGCTGCCGCCGGCTGGGCGAAGATTGAACTTGGCAAACCGCTCGGCCAGATAATCGCCCGCGGCCCGGCCGCCGCGCGTGCCCGCCTCTCGGCCTTCCATTTTCACGTCGGCCAGGTGTTGCACATAAGCGGTCAGGTCCGCGCCGGTGATCGACTCCAACGCCGAGCGATACGCCGCGCTTTTCTCCGCAGCCAAAGCGCAAACCGCCAGACAGCAGATCCATGCCAAGACCGAGAAAACAAGCCGCCGGAGATTCGAGCTTTTACGTAACATGTAGGTGGTAGATGGCAGGGGAGCGAGGTTCACGGTTTGCTGTTTACAATTCACGGTTTAAGGTTAGCCGCGACCGGGTATCGATCGTAAGTTGGTCGGTGCGCTGGGGCCGTCCGCCGATCCCTGCCCAATAATACCCCACAACACCCGCGCTATGGGGCAAAAAATAACCATGCCGTCACAGCCCGCAAATCCGCTACATTCGACTCCATTTTGACCGTGCGGAAAAACTGATGTAGATTTACATGAATATTCAAGCGATGTATTTTTCCACCTTGATTCCGTCGGTCCATGAGCCGATCCCGCCCCTAATCTCAGCGATAAAGTATGTTCGCCAGCGCAATAGAAAGTCCGAAAACCGCACCGGCAAAAATCACGGCCAGTCGGCGGCCGAGCATCTTGATCATCGACGATGATGAAGTTCTATCTGACGTGCTCTCGCGCCGTTTGCAGCAACAGGGTTTCGATGCGCTAACGGCCGACTCCGGCCAGTTCGGGTTGGCCCGGGCGCGGGCCGATCAGCCCTCGTTGATCCTCCTTGATCTGCGCCTGCCCGACGCCGATGGCATCACCATTTGCGAACAGTTGGCCGACGATTTGGAAACCTGCGCTATCCCCGTCATCATCCTAACCGGCATGGAGCGGCCCGACATCCTGCGCCGCTGCCGCGCGGCCGGCTGCCATTATTATCTTCGCAAGCCCTATGATCCCAACGCCCTGTTGGTTCTCGTCCGCCAGGCCATAACCGACACCCACGGCTCGGACGATTACGGCACCTAACCAAAGGATGAAGGATGAAGGATGAATACAACACCTGGTTATTTTTAATTTATTCAGTATTCATCCTGCTGTTCTCATCTTAATCCTTGATATTCCTGGCTTCTTCCAATGAAATCGGAGGAATATTTTTTAGATCCTCGCCTATTTTGAGCATTTTTTCATCTGGCTTGAATAACTTGACCAGTTGATCCGTGACATCGACGAATTCGGCGTCTGGCGATTGATAGACCATATCCCATTTCGAGACGATCACGTCCACGCCGACCTCTTTGGCGATTGCCGGAATTTTATCTTTAACGCGTTCAAGATATTCGCCGACCGATGCCGTGCTAAAGCCCTGGGTGTGTAATAATTGCTGCTGGGCCTCTCCTTTCGCCCCCAACTCTTTGGCCTTCTTCTCGTCTCCGTCGGCCTTGGCTTTTTTATATTCCTCCTTCATTTTTTTTAATGCCTGCTTGAAATCATCCGTATCCACATACGCAATGGCAATGGCCCGAGAATCGAACGTTCCCACCCGGAGTTTTGCCTTTGCGGTTTTTGTATTCGGATCTTCAGCCCGGAGGGATGTGTAGATCAGACAACTTCCGAACACCAAAACCAGAGCCACAATAGTTTTTACTGCTCTCATGGACGGTCCTTTCTTTGAAATTAAGACGACTGTGGTTATTTGCCATTTCCAAAGGCGAGAAAGGAGCATTTTTATAACGGCCTATTACTGGAAATCATATATTTCCCATACTGCGCATTTTACCCGTAACAAAAATTCAGGTCAAATTCCGCACCTCTCGAAATCAATACAATACTCAAGATTGGCATAATCCTTACCGATAGATTCTGTGAATGTGGTTACTGTCAAGCGGTGCGCCCTGCGCACTATAAAGAAACGGTCAAAATAAGGCAGTTGGGTATGAACTTAACGGACCAAACCAACCCGAAAATACCGGAACCCAGAGACGCGATATCGGCCGGGCAAAAAACGCCGGTTATAGCCGGTATTTATACAGGCAGTTTGAGCGAACCGGACGCACTCGAACTAGCAGTGATAGCGCGCATACCCGACCTCGACGCTCCTGCTCCGCCGCCCAAACACAAACGCCACTCAAGGTCAAGAACTGTAAAACAGTCATCTCATCCGGGCCGACTATTAAGCGCCGGTTTGTCGCTCAATCTTTTGGTGGGTTTGGGATTGGTGCTCCTGGTTGGCGCTATTGCGTCTCATGTTTACGTCAAGATCGCCGACAACATACAATCGAAGGCCGATAATGCGATGGATCAAGCATGGCAATCACCGCCGCCGGCGTCGACGGCCGATCTTGCCCCGGCTTGGAAACCATCGGCCGCGCAAGGGCCCTCCGCATCCCAGTCATGGCCCAATATCGCCGAGTCGAAGGTCTCGGGGTCTCCACAATTATTGACATTCAACAACACCGCCTCCACGGAAAAAGACAAAACAACGAGCAATCCCAAAGTCAACGCCAGCGACGTCGGGAATTTGCTTCAGCGGGACAATAACATTGTGCAAACGACAATAACTCCGCCGCCGGCCGCTTCTCGCACAAATGAAACTCTCGCGGCCGACGTGAAAGCCGCCGCGGACAAAGGGGGCGGAATTGCCGCCTTGACGCAACCAGGCAAACCCGATCTACAACCCGCGGCCGATTCGAGAGTCTCCCCATGGCCCCGCAATGCCGACGATCTGGCCGATTGTTCGCCCTGGCCAAATCCCGCGCACCCGATTTTCGCCAAGGCCGATCCATACGCTATTGCAGAAGTGCCCTCAGGCACGGAACCTTCACCGACCAGGACCACTGCCGCAGCCAATCGTCCCATGGTTATTGGCGCGTCGCCGCCCGGCGCCGCCGCGGACAACCGTCAAAACGAACCCTTTACAGCCGATCGGCGAAATGCGATTTCATCGGGCGGAACCGTTCCGATGCCTTCAAAGCCGCCGCTTGGCGCCCAAGGCACGGCACAAGGAAGTTCACAAAACTAAGCGGGCACGGCGCAGTTCGAAGGCATGATAAATACAACCTCCGACAGGAATACTTATGACCGCTCTAGACCAAGCATTCATTAAGGCGTATAAGCAGCGGGGACCGGCAGACCGCTCAGCGCCAACGGACGCTGTTCCATCGGCGCCTGGAGGCAATATTAACTCCGATCAGATTGAAGCTCAAATAGCCTCAACCGTGTCTAAACTCAACAACGTAATGGAGGCTTTGGAAAAACCGTCGGGCAAAATCGCCGATACTCCGACCGCCGCCGAGACTCCAGCCGTATCATATACGCATCAGTCGGGAGAAAACGAAGGCAAGGTTCTGGCGTTTGCCCCTTCCTCGTCCGCGCGAGGATCCAAATTCAAGTTGGCGCAAAAGAGGAAGAAAAAAACGCCCCCCGCGCCCACGCTGGACGAACTAGACGTGCCCGAGGCGATTTATCGGCTTGATCCGCCGGCGCCGACAATTCCCGACGCTCCCAGAGGGGCTTCGTTCACGTCCGTTTCGCCTCATGAAAAGCCCTTGCCGGAGAACAGTTCGAACGTGCCGCCTGGCGACGCGGCCGACTCCGCTTCCGCCCCTGAATTGACGCATGGCGAAATTGCCGATTCGCGCCCTTCCGATACGCAAAAAACCCGGCGATTCGACGCCCCCCAGGGCAACACGCCGCCCAATCAGGAAACGGATCCGTCGGCAAGAGGATTTTACCCGGAATCGGCGATCCGCGTTTTTCAGCCCATGTTGCAGGTCGATCATTTCGCCTGGCCGAAAATCTGCCATCGCCTGGAGTCGATCGTCCCCGTGGAACTCGACCGCCTGGCCGACACCCTCATGGCCGCGGCAAAACAAGGCCTGAAAGTCGTGGGCCTCGGCAGCGGCCAGCGCGGCGAAGGGGCGACCACCCTGCTGCTCTGCGCGGCAAGGCGGCTGGCATCGCGCAACATGAAAACCGTCCTCGTCGACGCCGACCTCGGCGAACCGCAACTCGCCAAACGCCTGGGCCTACTGCCGCAACTGGGCTGGGAAGACGTCGCTGGAGGACGCCAGCCGGTGGAAGAAGTCCTGGTCGAATCGGCAGCCGACAACCTCGCCGTCCTGCCGCTTTGCGGTCCGCTGACCATTTCGGAAATTTCCTACGCTTCGCGGCGAATAATGGCCGAAAGCCTGGATACGCTGCGAAAAAACTACGACCTGGTGTTGATGGACCTCGGGCCGCTGGAAATTCCGCAGTCCTTGGGCGATCTCACAAGCGGAGGTTTGAACTGCCGCATCGACGCGGTGACCATCGTGCACAAAGCGGGCAAAATCCTGGCCACTTGCCTGCCCGCGGTGCGCCAATCGCTGGCCTCGGCCGGCGTGGCCGTGACCGGTGTGATCGAAAACTTCGTGACCCAGACCCAATCCCCCGACCCATGCACCCTGAACTCTGAATCCTGAACCCTGAATCCTGAATCCTGAATCCTGAACCCTGAACCCTGCCCCCTGAACCCTGTCCATGTACGAAACCTACTGGCAACTCGACGAGAAGCCGTTTGAGAACTGTGCCGATCCGAGGTTTTATTACCCCGGCGAATCGCCTCAAGCCGCGCTGTTGAAGTTGCGCTATGCCGTGGAAAACCGCCGCGGCGGGGCGCTTTTGGCCGGTGCCTCGGGCACGGGCAAAACGCTCATCGTAGCCATGCTCCGCCGCATGTTGGACGAAAGCCAAGCCCCGTTCGTGCATCTCGTCTTCCCGCAAATGAGCACGGCCGATCTGCTCGCCTATTTGGCCGACGAATTGGAGGGCTCGCCCTGCAACACTAATAATTCCAGCGTGCAAACGAGTGTCCGGCGGATCGAGCGCTTCTTGAGCGAAAACGCCGGCAAAGGCCGACATGCCGTGATCGCCATCGACGAAGCCCATCTCATCGCCCACGCCGAAACCTGGGAAGCTATCCGTCTACTGATGAATTTCGAGGTCGAGCGCCGGCCGGCCCTTTCGCTTTTGCTTTCCGGGCAGACTGCGCTGTTGCCCATGCTCGACCGCATGCCGCAACTCGACGAGCGTCTGGGCGTGAAGTGCCTGATGCGTCCGTTTAGCGTCGAGGAGACTGCCGCCTACGCCACCCACCGCCTGAAAACGGCGGGCGCGCGGCGCGAGATCATCGACCACGACGCCTTCCCCACTCTCCATGAGCTCACCTGCGGGGTGGCCCGGCGCATCAACCGCCTCTGCGATCTGGCCCTTCTGATCGGCTACGCCGAGGAACGCAAAACCCTGACCGCCGCGCACTTCGAATCGGTCTGCCAAGAACTGGTGACCATCGCGCCGGAATAAATTATTGCAAATTGCAAATTGTGAATTGCAAATTGCAAATTGGGCTTAAGTTCTTATATTTGTTCAAT
>JBEKGL010000032.1:0-14871 GCA_050012815.1 Thermoguttaceae bacterium | reverse complement strand
CTCATCCGGCGTGATGTTCGACAAATTGGCCCAAGCCGCGAAAAAACGCGATAACGAGATCCTTGATAACGGCAAACAAATCGGGCCCCGCTACGTGCTCACAACCAGCCCGGCCCTAACGGTGACCGAGGAAATGCGCTATGATCTCTCGGAACAGGTCCGTAAGGGTCTGATAGACGCATTTGTGGAAATACCCGTGGATGTGGATAAGTTGCCTTCCGGGAATAAACAGCCCCAAGTGAAATTTTATGCCGAGAATGCCGTGGTATCGGATGAGTTGCATTGGTTTCAAGGGAAGATCAATGACTTTGTGCACGCAAGCCGATTGAAAGAAGCTAAGATCGATCCGGATTTGGTCGCCCGGGCAACCGCGTGGATAAACGTGGAGCCGTTGGGACTGGTCAATCGCTCGAAAGCCGGCCAGTTCAGCAAACCGCGTGAAAGCAAGATCGAGGAAACCATTTTTCTACCCTTCGGCATGATGATGTTGATGTTCATGGTCGTGTTCCTGGCCGCCCAACCCATGCTGGAAAGCGTGCTGGAGGAAAAAAGCCAGCGGATCGCCGAGGTCTTGCTGGGCTCCGCCAATTCCTTCCAACTGATGATCGGCAAACTGATCGGAGGGGTGGGCGGGTCGCTGACCGTGGTTGTCGCCTACGCGGCCGGCGGTTGCGCATTGGCCTGGTACTATGACGCCTTCCGCCTGGTGCCGCTCAGGATCGTGCCTTGGTTCATCGTCTTTCAGATATTGGCCGTGATGCTGTTCGGCTCGATTTTCATGGCCGTGGGCGCGGCGGTCAATCAGCTCAAAGAAGCCCAATCGATGCTGATGCCCATCTGGCTGTTGATGATGTTTCCCATCTTCGTCTGGTTCCAGGTGGTCCGCGATCCGATGGGCAGTTTTGCGACTTGGATTTCGTTTGTGCCGCCGGGAACGTCGCTGATGATGGTGTTGCGCATGAGCAGCACCGCAGCGGTGCCGTTGTGGCAGCCGCTTGCGGGCATAGTGGTAATGCTGGCGGCCACGCTGGTTTGCCTGTTCGCCGCCGCCAGAATCTTCCGCATCGGCATCCTGGCACAGGGGAAAACGCCCAAGATGTCGGAACTGATTCGCTGGGCAATCCGCGGATAAAACCGCGAAACCGCGTGGTTTCTTTGCAAATGCGGATTTATTTACCACGCCTAGTAATCAAGATCGAAGCGAACCCCCTTACGTATTAGGGGATTATCCATTGTGGTATCAATGCCCAGGATCGTGTTGGTGTTGTACTTGGCTGGGATTTCCTCGTCCGGATTTGTATCTTGATGATTTCTAGTTGCAGCTTGGCGGTTGCGCTTGGCTGTGGCCTCATCGGCTTTCTTTGTGATTTCCACCCGATAGAACCCGGGACCGATGCCCGGGGGGTCGTCCGGCTTGGCATCCTCCATAACTAAAACAGCCATGCCGTTGGCATTGGTTTTACCTTTGGCGATTTTCAGCTTGTCGCCCAGGAACTTTTCCGGCACCAGCTTTACTTCGGCGTCGGCCAGGAATTGTTTGTTGTGATATACCGTGCAATGAATCGGCGTCCGCGTCTGAAGTATTTTTGTCTTTTGCCATTGTCGGATGCGATCGGCAATCTCATCGGCCGTCACTGCACGGTCATTATCCAAGTCTATGTTAGCGAGGTTGGACTTCAACGAGGCGGCCTTGTCCAACTCCGGACCGGAGATTTTGCCGTCATCGTTGGCATCGTACTGTTCCAGGGCTGCATAGCCGGCCGCGACAGGATCGATCTCCGGGGCATACGACTTGGGTTCTTTCGAGCATCCCCCCAAGAAAAACGAAACGATAATTGCCGCCGGCAGTCTGTAAAGAGTTGCGTTGCGTGTGTGCATGGCTTCACATTTATTCGGGGAATTCAACCGTCCCTCCGTCAGTGCGATTGCACAGATTGCGGTGGACCTGTTCGGAAATCTCGTAGTTTATAAGCCGCACCGAGCCGTCGCACATCGACATGTTAAAACCGGTGGAATGGGCGCTGCCGAAGTTAAAGGTGCCCAATCCGGTCAGCCCATAGGCGGTGTCGCCGGGATCTGCGGGACTGCCGCGTCCGTCACGCCGGGGAGCGAGATAATAAGTACTAGTTGTGTCCCGCGGATACGACCCCCAACGCAGTATGTTGCGATCGCTGCTGACACAAGGCCCAGCGTCATCGCCCCACGAAGTTCCGTCCTTCATCAGGTCGCGATCGATGTACTTTTCGCCAAGCATGTAAGTATGGGAAAGACCGTCTTTCACGTCTTTCACAGTGAAACTACTGTGAACCCAAACAATTCCCGTGACATACAACTTACCCGTGGCGGGATCCCGCAGGTAAGGGTCGGGCCAGGGGACACCCTGGCATCCTATTATCCCGCCTCACGTGGACACGGGATCCATTGGGACGTACACCTCGCCCGCATTGGCTGCATAGTCGGTCCGGCTCCCCTCTTCCATTGGCGAACAAAGCAAAGGCGTTCGGACGACGGGATAATTCAAGGCGGCTCTGCGCGAGGGACAATAAAACAATGCGTATGGCGTGGAGTTGCGCTGTTTATTCGCATTGAAGAGAATCGGGCTGGTGTCGTTCGTAGCCCCAACTCCCTTCCCCAGATCAAACAATTGCTTGTTCTCCAAAAAAGGAAGCAGGACGTAGAAAAAACCTCCCGGTTGACTAACACCCAAACCCCGGTCCGGATGCGGCGAATATGGATACCCATATCCGCCGGAAGGGAAGTGTTTCTGGGTATCCAAATACAAGTGCATCGCCGTGGCTAACTGCTTGATATGGTTGCCGCACTCTACGCGCCGCGCCGACTCCCGAGAGGCCTGGATCGCCGGCAGCAACAGCGAAATCAAAATCCCAATAATGGCGATAACGACCAGCAATTCCACCAAGGTGAATCCCGGTCTTGGAAGATTCTTCATTATTATCCCCCCCCATCTCCGCAGTGGAATCTAAAAAACCAACATGGTTGGTCCCTTCAATATCCTCCAATATCGTCCTATTAGAGTAGATTCACTTTATTTCCGCAACCACTCTTTTGTGGGGGGTTTTCGCCGGTAAAAACCGAACTAGTTGTGGCGGTATATTTTTCCGGCATTTCTCTAGTTATACTCCAGATCGAAACGGACGCCTTTTACGATAACCGGGATATCGATCGCGGTATCGAGCCCCAGGATCGTGTTAGTGTTGTACTTGGCCGGGATATTTTCGCCGGCCTTTGTTATTTCCACCCGATAGAATCCGGGACCAACGCCCGGAGGATCGTCCGGCTCGGCGTCCTCGGTCATCAGCACGGCCACGCCGTTGGGACTGGTTTTGCCCTTGACGATCTTCATTTTGTCGCCCAAAAACTTTTCGGGGACTAGTTTTATCTCGGCGTCGGCCACCGGCTGACGGTTGTGATAAATCCTGCAATGGATCGGAGTCCGCGTGCGGAGCATTTTTGTCGTTTGCCAGCATCTGATTCGTTCGGCGATCTCGTCGGCCGTAAGTGCGAGGTCGTTATCCGAGTCGATGTTCGCCAGGTTGAACTTCAATGAGGCCGCTTTGTCCAACTCGGGCCCGGAGATTTTGCCGTCGCCGTCGGCGTCATACTGCTGGAGGGCGGCCTTGCCGGCTGCGCCTGGGTCGACGTCCGGGGCGTAGGATTTTGCGCCCTGCGAGCAGCCGCTCAGTAAAAGCAATGCGATAATTAACGTGCGCATTTGTAAAAAATCCAATTATTGTGGAAATTCAATCGTCCCGCCGTCGGCGCGATTGCACAGATTGCGGTGGACCTGTTCGGATATCTCGTAGCTGATTTGCCGCACCGAGCCGTCGCACATCGACATGTTAAAGCCGGTTGCGTGTGCGCTGCCGAAGTTATACGTTCCCAATCCGCTGATTCCATAGACGGTGTCGTTGGGATTGGACGGATTGCCCCGGGCGTCGCGCTGCGGGGGCAGATAATACGTGCTTATCGCATTTTTCGGATACGAAGCCCAGCGCACGTTGTTTCGGTCGCCGCTGACAAAGGGCGCGGCGTCGTCGCCCCACGACGTACCGTTATTGGCGGCGTCGCGGTCCACGTATTTTTCGCCGAGCATGTAAGTGTGCGAAAGGCCGTCCTTCACGTCTTTAAGCGTAAAACTGCTATGGAGCCAAATAATTCCCGTTACATACAGCTTACCCGTGGCGGGATCCTTCAGGTAAGGGTCGGGCCAGGCGACACCCTGGCATCCCTGTAAGCCGCCTCACGTGGCCACCGGGTCCATTGGTACGTAAATTTCGCCCGCGTTGCCCGCGTAGTCGGTCCGGCAGCCCTCGTCCATTGCCGAGCAAAGCAGCGGCGTCCGAACCACCGGATAATTCGAGGCGGCTCTGCGCGAGGGACAATAAAATAATGCGTTTGGCGTGGAGTTGCGCTGTTTATTCCCATCCAAGAGAATCAAACTGGAGTCGTTCATCGCTCCAACTCCCTTTCCCAAATCGAACAATTGCCTGTTTTCCATGAAAGGAAGCAGGACGTAGAAGAAACCTCCCGGCTGACTAACGTCCAGGCCCCGGTCTGGATGGGGCGAATAAGCGGTTCCGTAACCGCCTGAAGGAAAATGCTTTTGGATGTCGATGTAACCGTGCATCGCCGCGGCCAACTGCTTGA
The DNA here is from genome assembly GCA_050012815.1 of Thermoguttaceae bacterium. Classification (GTDB taxonomy): domain Bacteria; phylum Planctomycetota; class Planctomycetia; order Pirellulales; family Thermoguttaceae; genus JBEKIK01. Next base: position 10,203 of record JBEKGL010000032.1, on the reverse strand, counting down.
CATGATTGGCGCACTCCAAGCGTCGCGCCGACTCGCGCGACGCTTGGATCGCCGGAAGCAACAGCGAAATCAAAAGTCCGATAATGGCGATCACGACCAGCAACTCCACCAGGGTGAAACCCAGGCGCGGAGTCTCGTCCGTTTCGTCTTTTTCCGGACTCCGGCGATAATGCCCAAGGATCGACATGATCTTTCGCTTCAATAATGTTGTCATTTAAGCATTTTCTGAATTATTAGACACGCCGTTAGCGTTTTTTCCGGCGTACTGCCGCCAGGAGAACGCCCAATCCGGCCATTGCCAGCATGACCAAAGCGCTCGGTTCCGGCACGGGCGACAACAAAGCGGCATCTGAACTTGGGCCGCCCGCGATTGCCGCGATGGTAAGCGTGGCCCCGGCCCCGATGGTCAGTGTGCCTTCTTCTACGCTCGCTGCGGTCAGTTTGGCCCCTGCGTTCAATTGGGTCGTGCCTGTTCCGGAAATCGTGCCGACCGTATGAGCGTTCGTGTCGCCGATCAGGAACGTGGCGTTGTTGACGATCGGCGATGAGGTGCTAATTTGACCGACATAGTTATCCTTGTAAGGAATAGTAACAACGGTGTCCAGTTCCAGCGTGCCTTCGCTGATGGTGGTCGTGCCTGTGTAGGCACAGGTGCATTCCAGCTTGGCGAGTGTATCGCCGGTTTTCGTCAGTCCCACAACTATTGTATGGCCCAAGCTGTCCTTGCCGTTGTTCAAGGTAATGCCGTACAATTCGCCGCCTTGAATATCGTAGGTGGTATCGCTATACACAATGCTAGTGCCCAAACCTTCAACCCCGCCGCCGGTTACTTGCAGCCCTTTGATCTTTGGCGATTGCCCGCAAAAACACATAGTACCTCCCTTAACCACGTAATTGCCATGAGGTTGTAGAACGGCGTAAGCCATGAAGCCTTGGAGGACCGTAGTGGTTCCGTCATAAGTATCAACGGTGCTTATATATAATCTGCCGGAGCCTGTTTTAATGATCCCGGCCGGAGTGCTGGAACTGTTGGAAATAACACCGACGATCCACCCTCTATAAGTCTGCGTGGTGTCGGAGTTATCGATTTCAATGACTCGATCCTCGCCGTTAAGATCGATATTATTTACGATTTTCACGAGACCTTTGGCGGTTGGGGAACTTAATTTGAGCGTTCCCACGATATCCGATCCCCAAACCAGGGTGTGATTATCGCCGCCAATGTTTACGGTCAAACCGCTAGCGCTTCCGGCGGAAAAGCCGCCGCCGTTGGCCGTCCATAGGACATTGCCCGCCGAAGTGCCAATGCTTCTGGTGAACATGGCGCTAGTGGTCTGAAGCATGCCGCCGTCTAGGCGAAGAAGGCTGTTAGCAGGCAAGCCCACGCCATCGTCGGCCTGGAGCACGCCTGCGCTGATGGTGGTTGCGCCGGCATAAGTATTAGCCGCGGTCAGAGTCAATTTGCCTGCGCCCTGTTTGGTCAACCCACCGGTGGAAAGCGTGGAATTGGCCAGAACAGTGGAAATCGTTACGCTATAGCTTTGAGTATCGACCATGGCTCCGCCATTGGAAATATAATTGGCGGTGCCGCTTAAAAAATCGGTACTGGCAGCGGAGGCCGTTATCGTGCCCCCGTTGAAGTTGACTGTTCCCGTGCCCGTGCCGGATTGAATCACTTGGGATGCGGTAAGGTCGCCGCCCGAGTTCAAATTGATAGTGCCCGAGCCGGAGCCACCGCCCAATGTAAGAGTGGAAACCGTGTTCGATGTTCCAATGTCCGAAAGTCCATTCTGGATTACGGCGGTATCGTCACTGGAATTTGGCACACCTACGGGGTCCCAATTTCCCGCCGTATTGAAATCGGTGTTTGATAACCCGGTCCAGGTATACACGACGGCATGGGCCGGTATCGCGGCCGCCAAACAAGCAAGCAAAAAAACAAAGCCGTTTCGACATAACTTGTTCATAGAGTTGGTCCTCGTAAAAGGTGTGACTTAATGGGAGGGAAATCAATTCTGAAATGCCAACTTGAGAATTTTACGACTCGCTGCCTCCTGAATTAATTTGGATTTGCCCCACAGGTAAAAAGAAATCGGCCATTCGCACCAGCGAACGGTCATTATCGAGACAATGAAAGATTGCGTCCGCGCATCCCCGGGAAAGAATACTCAGATGCGAATCGTTCAAAGGCTTAAAACCAAAGAGAATTCCGCAAAGAAGGACTGTATAGAGTCTCAGCCCGCGACCGAAACGCTCCGTGAGCGGGAGCCGGTCGATCTGGCAATCGATAGCCATGAAGGACTTTTTCCCCGGTGCGACACGCCCGGGTAGGCCGGAGACATTCATAACCGTTTCAGCGGATTGAATACGATCATCGTTTTTACCACTTGTGCCACATCCATAGTGCCGCCCATATCAAAAAGGACGAACATACAGCAATTATTGCGAGCGTGGACCCGATCCAAGCTCCGCATGTCCGCTAATATATAGCGGCCTGCGTAGTTGTCAATATCCGCATGTGGCGGTCCAATTCTCCGGCATTTTTCCGGATAGCCGTTTATTTATAACAGATTATTCTGACAAATATATGGAGTTCTCGCTCGGTCCGTTCACTTGGTATGCAGCCTAAGTGAAATTAAGTGAAACCGAGCGAGAGAACTCCTAACTACTTGGGGGATATCTCTGCCCCTGGAAAACACAGCGCTTTAAATGGCAGTACAACTGCCGCCCAAGGAAATCAGGCGTTGTTTTCCATTATTTTGTCGTTTTCCCAAACCGATCCCGCAGGGCGAGGTTTATTTCCAACACGTTTACCAGCGGCACGCCGGCCAGAGAGCCCAAAGGCGCATGGCTTTTTTCGCGGAGCAACTGCTCGATTTCCCTATGCAACTTGGTCTTGTCGGAGTTCGTTTTTTTTGCCCAAACAGCGGCAACGCGATCCAACTGCCATAGTGCATTGCTCAGCGTGATGTCCGGATCCAGCCCGGACCCGGAGGCCGTGACCGCGTCGGCCGGCACTTGCTCCAAATCCGCATCCGGATGGGTTTGTAGCCACATGTCAAAAAATATCGCCTGTATATCTGGTCCTTCCTTGATCGGTTCAATGACTTTTTCCCTATGCCCGTCGGCCGTCTTGTGCTCGACCGCGCCGGGAAACGTGCCCGGGTGCGATTTGGAATAACTCACGAAAAAAGGCACGGCCAAATCCTCGGATTTTGGTTCCGGGACGTTTGGATGGATTTTAATCCACTGGGCCACGTCGTCCGGGTGCGATTTTTGCCACTGGTCCAAGTATTCGGTATTCAGCTTGTCGGCTTTGACCCAATTTTGCGGAATGCCTGAATCGGAGTGCATCGACGCCCATTGAGCGACAATCCCCGGTTTACCGTCGAATTGGTCTTTTTGAAACCAAGCTTCGATGTCCGGCCCTACAAGCCGGCCCTTATTCAGCCCGCCGCGGTATTTTACGATCGGGCCAAGCTGGCGCGCGACCCGATCCCGCAGCAAATAATTATTTGCGCCCCAGTTCGATGCCCCGGAAGCGGCTCCGTTATATGATGCCGCGGAAGGCCGGGGCCAAAAGTATTCATCCGAGGTAAAGGGCTGGGCAATGAGCCGGGAGCCTATCGGTTTGCCGCTGCCGTCAGTTACCAGGCTCCCCTGGGCCTTTTCGTGGAACACCGCTTGCCCGATACCCCAGAGCACAAGCGGATAAGCCACCGAACACAGCAGCACCGTGAAAACCAGTAATAAAAGATTTGCACGCAGATGAGCGGTCATATTTTAACTCCATTTTGTTACGATACCAAATGCAACGCGACCATAATCATGTCTATCAACTTTATGCCCACAAACGGCACGATGACTCCGCCCAGGCCCCAAATAAGCAGATTGCGCCGCAAAAGCGCATCGGCGCCGATGGGGCGATATTTAACCCCTTTTAGCGCGATGGGGATCAGAAGCAGAATAATGATCGCATTGAAAATCACTGCCGAAAGTATGGCCGACGTGGGTGAGTGGAGGTTCATAATATCAACTGTCTTCAGCCATGGCAGCAAGGGTCTCTCTATTGAGCCGGCGAACATGGCCGGGATAATGGCAAAATACTTGGCTACATCATTAGCAATAGAAAAGGTAGTAAGCGCCCCCCGGGTCATGAGCAATTGCTTGCCGATCTCCACGGTCTCGATGAGTTTGGTCGGATCGCTGTCCAGATCGACCATGTTGCCCGCCTCTTTCGCCGCCTGCGTGCCGGAATTCATGGCCACGCCTACGTCGGCCTGTGCCAGGGCCGGGGCGTCGTTCGTGCCGTCGCCCATCATTGCCACCAGTTTGCCTTCGGCCTGTTCTTTGCGGATGTAAGCCAGTTTGGCCTCGGGCGTGGCCTCGGCCAGGAAATCATCCACTCCCGCCGTGGCCGCGATTGCCGCCGCCGTCAGCGGATTGTCTCCCGTGATCATCACGGTCCGCAGTCCCATTTGACGCAAACGCTGGAAGCGATCTTTCATTCCGGGTTTAAGCACGTCTTCCAAAACAACCAGACCGGCGATACGGTTTCCCTCGGCCACAAGCAACGGGGTCGCGCCCTTGGATGCGATCGAATATACTTGCTCATCGAGTTTCGCCGGAATGGTCCCGCGCTCATTCTCGATATAACGTACAATGGCATCCGGCGCGCCCTTGCGGATTCGCCGCCCGTCGGCCAGATCAACACCGCTCATTCGCGTCTGGGCCGAAAAAGGAATGAACCTGGCGTCGGGCGGGACAAGCAATCCATCGTTCTTGCCATGATCGGCCGAGTCCGAGGAATCGTTCAACTTGTGATACAAGGAGACAATGCTTTTGCCTTCCGGGGTTTCATCCGCGCCGGAGGCCAACGCCGTGATATAGGCAAGATGCAACGGCAAGCAATCCCCGATGGGAATAAACCGCGTGGCATGACGATTTCCCATGGTAATCGTGCCGGTCTTGTCCAAAAGCAGGGTGTCTACGTCTCCCGCGACTTCCACTGCCTTGCCGCTTTTAGCAAGGATGTTGGCCCGCAGCGCCCGGTCCATCCCCGCGATGCCGATCGCCGCTAAAAGCGCGCCTATGGTCGTGGGGATCAAACAGACTAGCAGTGCCACAAGCGTCGGCACGTCGGTGCCCAGGCTCTTTATGGTATGGTCGCTCATTGAGGACATATATTGCTCGGCGTTCAGGGCCATTGGCCAAATCGTTGCCGTGACAATAAGGAAGATCAACGTGAAGGCGGCCAGCACCAACGTCAAGGCAATCTCATTTGGCGTGCGCTGACGGATCGCGCCCTCGACCAAGGCGATCATGCGATCCAGGAAGGTGTGGCCGGGCGCGGCGGTGATCTGTACGATTATGCCGTCCGAAAGAACGCGCGTGCCGCCGGTAACGCCCGAGCGGTCGCCGCCCGACTCGCGAATAACCGGGGCCGATTCGCCTGTGATGGCCGATTCATCGATCGAAGCCACGCCCTCGACGATCTCGCCGTCGCTAGGAATCATTTGACCGGCTTCGACCAAGACAAAGTCGCCGCCTTGTAGACTGGAGGAAGTCGTTTCTTCAATATCCCAATCTCCCTCGATGCCGCCCTTTCCATTCTTGTAGAAATTTTCCAGACGTCGCGCGGGCGTTTCCCGCCGGGTTTTTCGCAGAGTGTCGGCCTGTGCCTTGCCACGTGCTTCGGCGAGTGCGGACGCGAAATTGGCGAAAAGCAGGGTCAACAACAGCCAAAAATCCAGCGCCAAAAGATAACCGATGCCGGCCGCGCTTTCGTAGCCCAGGAGCTTGGCGATCGTATAAATAATAGTCAATACCGTCCCGACTTCGACCACGAACATCACGGGATTCTTCCACTGTATGTCGGGCCTGAGCATCACCAGCGATTGCTTAAAGGCCGCCTTGAGCAATTGGGGCTCGAACAGTCCGTATTTCCGGCTGGCTCGGCGGGCAAGCTTGAGTTCTTCGGCCGGGGGAGCGGATTTAGGAGGTTTAATTGCGGACGTGTTTGACATGGCGAATATAAATCCTTTTTAAGTTGAGTTTTTTTTACGCAAAAGCTGTCACCAATGGACTACCCGCCAAACGGAATAGGGCCTAAGTGTTCTGCTATCGGTCCCAACGCCGCCACCGGCAGAAATAGCAAGGCACCGATCAGGATAATGGTTCCCAGCAAAACAAAGCCGAATGTTATCGTGTCAGTCCGCATGGTGCCGACTGTAAAAGGCGTAGGCTTCTTTGCTCCCAGGCTCGCCGCGAAGGCCAAAGGAGCGATCACCGGAATAAATCGGCTGATGAGCATTACCAGCCCCGCGGCTATGTCCCAGTACGGACTCTCGGGCGCCGGAGTGGGATTATCGTTGGCGCCGTAGGTGTCGCCGAGCCCTTCAAAACCTGATCCGTTATTTGCCGAGGATGAGCTAAATTCATAGAGTACTTCTGAGAATCCATGGGCGCCCGGATTGTTCATCGCCTTGGTACCCCAATCCGTTGCCACAAATAGCCCAGTTGGGATCAAGATCATGATCGGATGGACCAGCAGCGCTATCATGGCGAGTTTCATTTCCCGGGCCTCGACCTTCTTGCCCAGGTATTCCGGCGTGCGGCCTACCATCAATCCGGCAATGAAAACGCCTACAATCAGGTACAACAACAGGTTTACCATTCCCACGCCCTTGCCGCCAAAAACGCAATTGAGCCACATGCCGGTCAAGGGAGTAAGTCCGGCAAGCGGGTTTAAGCTGTCGTGCATGCAGTTTACCGACCCGCAGCAGATCGCCGTGGTCCCGGCCGCAAAAGTCGCCCCGGCCGAGGTGCCGAAGCGGAGTTCCTTGCCTTCCAGGTTCCCAAGGCTTTGATCCACCGGCAGCCCGGCCAGTCCGGGATTGGGTTGCAGCGTGTCCCAATAGATGCCCCAACCGATCATGGCGACGAACATCAACATCATAACCCCGAAGATAATCCATGCATGGCGCATCTGATGCAACATGCGCCCGAACATCAATACCAGCGCAAAGGGAAAAATGCAGTAGTTCATCATACTGAGGAAGTTGCTCCATGCACTGGGATTCTCGAAAGGATGCGCCGAATTAGCGCCGAAAAATCCACCGCCATTGGTTCCCAAGTGTTTAATGGGAATGAGGGCGGCAACCGGACCACGGGCAATTTGCTGCTGGAGTTGTGGTTGGCCGTTTTCGTCTTGGCCCATTGCACCGGGCTCGACAGTGGTAACCTGTGCAGCGCCATCCAGTGTCATCGGCATGCCCTCCGCCAGAAGGAGTACGCCCATGATGAGGCTTGCCGGAATGAACGTGTAGACCACGACACGCCACATGTCCAGGTAATAATTTCCCATGTGCGGGTCGCTACGTAGCGCGCGGATAATCGCTACAAGGCAGCAAAAGCCCACACTTGCCGATAAAAACATGTTCCAGCAAATCATGAACAACTGGCTAAAATAGGAGAGATGCTGTTCACCGGCGTAATGTTGTAAGTTTGTATTAGTCAAAAAAGAACATACTGTGTTAAAGATCGTAGTGGGGGCCAGCATTCCCTTGCCGTCAGGATTCAGCGGCATGGCTGGCTGCAAGGACAAAACGGCGAACCCGAAGACGAACATCAGCGTGTTGAACAAGAGCATAGAGACAGCGTACTGCTTCCAGTTCTGCGGTCCAGTGTTGAAAAACGACTCGATCCAACGCAGAAATCGCGGTGCGCGATAGCGGCCCTCCATGATCCAGGCAAGATAACGGCTAAATGGAATGGCCAGTGCCGTTGTAGTCGCAAGAATCAAGAAAGGAAGAAACCAGACTTGAAATTGGAACATCGTATAATCCTTTCGCCCTCACCTTTACCCTCTCCCGATGGAGAGGAGCGTTTTCGGATGGGCATTAAAACCATTCCGGCCGCACCAACGCGGCGAACAAGTAAATCAAAAGCAAGACGGCGACAATAGCGGTCAACAAGGTTAGAATTTCCATATCAGAGCCTTTCAAACTTTGTCACAGGCGGGTATGCAGGCGAATATCAAGGCGAACACAACCAATCCCAAGATGAACATTGCCGGAAGCCAAATTGTCAGGTCCATGCCAATCACTCCTATAAACCGTTGATATTAGTCAAACTAACAATCACTGCAAATGTGATTTATTGACCGTGCCATGTTTGTGTTGGTGGGAATATTATGGTGTGATACGGTTTTGCGGGCCCGGAACCACGAAGTGTCGAAGTATATTGCTTTAACCACTGTCGCGGCCACAGGGATGCATATTTTATGTAGCGGCTATTTGCTCCGTTATGAAACTGTTGATCGTTCGGACTGATCTCTTTGTCCGATTTTCGCTTTCCCCCATCAAGCCGCTTATCTTTTTTCTCGTTTAGATAATCTTCAAACTTGTCGCAGAGCCAGACAAAGCCCGCCAATATGCCCACAATCGCAAGTCCCAACGGGATCAGCACGGCGATAAATGCCAACACCGACCACGTAGGCACAAGGTCGCTTAGGAGTGCGGAAATGCACGTCATAATCCCAGCGACTCCAAGTGCAAAGCTGCTGACGATCACCTTTTTCCATGAATGTCCGTACATGACGCGCCTCAATTAGGAGTTGTAACAAAATGTTTTGCCCATTTTTAACAGGAGGACAGGCATTCTTGCAAACCATTTTTAACAGGAGGACAGGCATTCGTGCCTGTCTTTTTTTAGCCAGACAAGAATGTCCGGCCTCCTGGTTTTCCGGCCATATAAGCAATGTCCGGCCTCCTGATTCGCGGCTAATTTTCTGTTATGGCTCTTTATCTGCACGTATGTAGTTGCATCCGGTGTGCCATAAGACGACAAAAGACGCAACTGCCGTCAATGCAACGCCTTACGATTAGTTCCTTAAAAAGAGTAGACTTCAGTGGGATTGCAAATTGCACGATCAATCGTGCAAAATACAAGATGTTTAGCCTTTGCAATGGGTTTTCATGGAGAAGTCTTTGTGTCGATATCTGAGAGTGTTTTACATACATGTTTTTTTATTGCAAATTGAACAACCATAATCAATTGCGAGATTTGCCGCTACAATTCCAACGTCAAGTCTATTAACTGAAAACTGTTAACTGAAAACTGATAACCACCTACCAGAAAATTATGGTAGCGGCTGTAGGCCGCGCTAGGATCCATGAATATCCTTGTGATTGACGACGATGCGAGCCTTAGACGCACTTTGCGCATTTCGCTGGAGGTGCTCGGCCACAAGGCGGTCGAGGCCTCAGACGCCGCGGGGGCACTCGACCTGCTTGCCCGCCGGCCTTTTGAAGTAGCGCTGCTCGATCTGCGTTTGGCTCAAGAACACGGACTGGAACTGTTGCCGCGACTGCTCAGCCTATCGCCCGGACTAGACGTGGTAATCGTAACGGCTTATGCCACGATCGAAACCGCAGTCGAGGCCATGCGCCGCGGCGCGTTCGACTATCTGCCAAAACCTTTTACCCCGGATCAGCTCCGCGTGGTTTTAGACCGGATCGCCCGCATGAGGCGCTTACAATGCCAAGTCGAGGATCTTGAGGAGCAAGTCCGCTCGGTGACGCCGGAGGTCGATTTGCAGACCAACGAGCCGCTCATGCACCAGGCATTGGACATTGCATTTAAAACGGCGGCCAGCGAAGCGACGATCCTCCTGCGCGGGGAAAGCGGCACCGGCAAAGGCGTAGTCGCCCGGGCGATTCACGCCCGCAGTCCGCGCGCCACCGGTCCGTTTGTCACCATTTCCTGCCCCAGCCTTTCTGCGGAATTGCTGGAAAGCGAACTGTTCGGGCACGTACAAGGCGCATTTACCGGTGCCGTGCGCGATACGATTGGAAAAGTGGCCGTCGCCGAGGGCGGCACTTTGTTCCTCGACGAAATCGGCGATTTGCCCCTGACTTTGCAACCAAAGCTCTTGCGTTTGCTTCAAGAAAAATGCTACGAACGCCTCGGCGAAACCCGAACCAGGGCCGGTAATGTGCGTGTAATTGCCGCCACTAACCGCAACTTGGAAACCGAGATTTCGGCCGGCCGGTTTCGCGAAGATCTTTTTTACCGCCTAAACGTAATCGAGGTGACTCTGCCGCCCTTGCGCCAACGCCCGGCCGACGTCCTGCCTTTGGCCGAGCACTTGTTGAAATTCTTTGCCCGTAAGAACGGCAAAAAATCCGTCTTGGGCTTTTC
>JBEKGL010000031.1:0-15025 GCA_050012815.1 Thermoguttaceae bacterium | reverse complement strand
TCTTCCCCAAACAGCGCGGCCGCCGCCTTGTTAAGCACTTGATCGTCGCCTTGCGATTCGATGATCTTGCGAAAGTCTTCGTGAATCGACTCTTGGTCGTCGATCACTAAAATTCGGATAGTCTCCTCTTGGCTCATCTTGGCGCCTCCATTGGCATGATCGGCGTCTGGGCCGGAATAACCGGCGTCTGCCTTGAAATAATCGGCGTCTCGGCCGGCATAAAGGGGAGTTCCAGGGTGAAAACCGCTCCGCGGCCCGGTCCGTCGCTGTGGGCAAACAAATTGCCGCCCAATTCCTTGGCGGTATTCGCCGAACTATGCAGACCGAAACCGTGCCCGTGTTTTTTAGTGGTAAATCCGTGGGAATATATTCTAGTCAGATTTTTACCCTCCATCCCCACCCCGTTGTCGATAACTTCGATCCGCACCTTTTTTTCTTTTTTATCGCCGCCGATTCCAATCCGCAACGTCAGTCGCCGATCCTTCCGGCCGCTTTCCACCAGCGAGTCTCTGGCGTTTCTCACCAGGTTCACCAAAATTTGCAGCACTTTTTGTTTTTCCACTTGAATCTGCGGCATGTCGGCGTAATCGCGAACCAACTCGATTTCATATTTTCCGAACGACGAGGCGTTTAGCACCAGCGCGTCCTCGATCAAATCGGTGAGGACCACGGTTTCTATAACGCCCGACGCTCCGGCATACGATTGCTGCATGGATACAATGGTCTTGATGTGATTGATATTCTTGGCAAGCGATCGCATTTCCTCCAGCATCATCTGGCGTTCACGGTCCAAGTGCGGCGCAACAAGGTTCAGGAAGTCGCAAAGTTGTTTTCCCTTTTCATTCTCTTTCAGGAAATTCTCCAGGTCGCCGGCATGTCGATTTAGCATGTCCAAAGCGCGGGTAAGCTCGGAAAGCCTGGAGTTGTGCAAACGGTCGGCCACCAGGTTGGAGGAAACGTTGATGCTGTTAAGCACGTTACCCACGTTATGCAGCACGCCGGTGGCCACTTCGGCCATGCCGGCCCTTCGCGCCGCGTCCAGGAGCTGCTTGTGGGCGATTTCCAACTCTCGTTCCGCCCGTTTACGCTCGGCAATTTCCTTTGTCAAATCTAGGTTGGCATTGGACAGTTGTTTTACGCGGACTTCCAATTGGGTATGGGCATGCTGGAGTTCTTTTTCTCCCCGCTCGATCTGGCCCAACATATCGTTAAACTCGTTATAAAGCGTACCCAGTTCATCGTTTGCGTATTTTTGTACCCGCACGGAGTAGTCGCGATTGGCCGAGACCATCTGCGCCGTTTTTGCCAACTGTAGAATCGGAACGGAAATGATGTGCTGCAGGCGCGAGGACAAGGTAATCGCCAATCCCATGGATACCATTATGACTATTGCTACAACGCCCGCGTAACGCAGCAACTGGTCGTTTAAATCCTCCATGGAGGCGTGGAGATAGATCGTTCCCACCGCTTCGCCGTCGTGGGTTATTGTTTGGGTGACGTCCAGGTAATTCCCAGCCGTGAATTCGTGCCCGTCCGCTCGAGGAGGCGGCGGCGTGAAATCCACCTGTTTCTCCCTTTGGTATGCCGCAAACACCTGTCCCTTGGCATTGTACAGACAGGCAAACTGAACCGTGGGCTGCAAATTCAACGAAGACAACAACTCGCGCGCAGCCGCCGGATCGTCAAAGTTCAGGGCCGCCGTGCTGTTGGCGCCCAAGACCTTGGCCAATGCCGATAGTTGCTGCACTTTAGACGACCCGATCAGTCTGGCGTCGTTGAACACCAGAACGGCTGAAGCCAACAAAAGCGCGGCCCCGCTGGATACCAATACCAACAGGTTCAATTTCGCCTTGATGGAAAGATTCTTAAACAAACGCATGAAAGTGTGCCGCCAAAGTCCTAAATCGCCTCATGGAGTACCTATAATCTTGGCTAAACTTAACAACTTGGAACTGAACTTCAATTGTTGTCGCTTGGCTACCTCCATGTTGACCTCGAAGCGCACTCTGTTGCCCTCGATAAAGAAATCGATCGTGCCCCCGTGCTCGGCAAAACCCGGGCTTTCACCAACCAGCAAGACCGGAAATTTTTGCGACTTCTGAATCGCCGACAGCTTATCCGCGTCTCCGGCCGACGAAGTCGCAAACAGAATATGGCAGGGCTTGTAATCCGCCGTCGAGGCAAATCGCCCGATCACGATCGGCCGGCCCGCGACTTTCTTGTTGCGGGCAATCTCATCCAAGGCGTCGCCAAAGGGATCGACGCCCAGCACCCCGATCACGAACGGCGATTGATCGTCGGCAAACGAGTCGGCCGGCCACTGAATATAGTGGCCGAACTGGTAAAGGTAAGCGGCCTTGATCGCATATTCCCGATTAATTACCGAACCTTCCTGGGCCACAATTAAACAAACGTCGGCAACCAAGATCACGGCCCAGAATACAAACGGCTCGACCACATAGCGCATCGTCGCCATAAGCCCGCGACTCGCGCCGCCGCCCTTGCAAAAACCTGCAATACGGTAGTCGAATTGTTCTCGATCGGGGATCAAAGCATCGTCCTGTTGATAATATGAATCCTAGCTTTTAGAGGGGTGTTTGGCCGGCAATAAATTCGATTTTTCATACCACCCATAAGCTGCAACACCAGGGTTGTGCTATCGCCTAGTAGTCGTTCCGTAAATGTCGCGGGGAACATAAGTTGCGGGCATAAAGAATTTTTCAGCCTTCGGATTGAACTCCTGATGCTGATTTTGCAGGAGGTTTTGCCCCACAAACCCCATTTCCAAATGCTTTTGCTGACGCCATCCCGTCCAGATTAGCTAAATCTCGTCAGTATTGGTAAGTAATCGTCCCGTAAACGCCTCGCGGAACCTCCGTTACTGCCGCGCCGGTCTCGCTTGCCAGGGGATTATATTCCAGGTGCTGATTTTGCAGCAGATTTTGGCCTACGACCGCCATTTCCAGATGTTTTCGCGGACGCCATGCCAAGCGCAGGTCCATCGTGATATAGGTGGGTACGGCCAGGCCCGGCAGGTTATCCACGTAACGGCCGATCAAGTCAAATTCCAGGTCGTGTCTCAAATCCCAAGATGAACGCAAATAAACCTGGTTGTGCGGATCAGTGCCTTCTCTAATATTTGAATAATTATTGTACATGCTGACTTGCAGATATGTGTACTGCGCATACAAACGCCAATACTCGGAAACCGAGTAGTTCTGAGACAATTCAACGCCGTAAGTATTGGCATACGCCCCGTTGACGACGCCTAACGGATAAATCCCATGCGGCGGCCACGGATCATTTTCCACGAATGGCTCTCCGGGCTGAATGGTGGCAAGGCGATTGTAGACGTTGTAGAACGTGGCGATATCCCAAGAATACTTCTCAGTGGCCTGCGCCCGATAACCCACCTCGTAGGCCATCATTTCCTCGGATTGCGCATCCGGATTGCCGTAAAACCGCGAAAAGACGTCAGGCATGCCGGTATACGAGGTGCGGGCAATGTTGTCTTCGGCGCGCGACGGCGTGCGAATAGCGCGGGAAATCGCCCCCCAGGCGGAATGCCGCCGATCGATGCTCCACAACAGCCGGGCGCTGGGTTGCACCTCAAAACCGGTAAAATCATTCTGTTCCATCTTTACGCCCAGCGTCAGGCCCAACTTGTCCTCAACCAGGCTGATTTCGTCCTGGACGAATTGGCTGGTCAGATTGTAAGTCCGCTCAACGGGCGTGAATTGCTGGGTGAAATCATCATTGCTGGGTAATGCGTCGTGGATGCCGCGAAATCCGGCCCCGCAGGTGATCTTCTGCCGTTCGGAAAGCGGAAATCGATATTGAAAGTCCACGTCAAAGGTTTTCACGTCTTCCAAGGTTATGTCGCCGGAGCGCAGGTAATGGTCGTAGTACATCTGCAGGGCCCAGTCCGAATCCTCGTCGTAAACGTGCCGCAACCGCGCCAACACGTTTTCGCCCGTGACCACTTCTTTCCCCGCAATGGGCACGGTAAAAGGCGGCAGAGTACTCGCCACGGCGTCCTGGTATCCCGTCGCGCCCGTGTAATGATCGCCCTGCACCGTCAAGGTATTCGTTTTTTCCCGATCCAGATTCAAGTCGCTGCGGAAACCGAAACGGCCCTGTCGCCAGGCGTCTTGCGGATCGCCGTCAGGGCTGTAGAACGTGCCGCGGTCGAACTGCTTTCCGTAAATGCGATAATATCCGTCGTCTCCGATTTTGCCGCCGTAGCGGAAGGCGCTGTTGAACTTCTCCTCGGTTCCGCCGCCCACGCTCACAAAGGCCCCCTGCGTGTCTTTGGCTTTTTTGGTGATTACATTGATCACCCCGTTCACGGCGTTGGCGCCCCAAAGGGTTCCGCCCGGCCCGCGAATCACCTCGATTCGCTCGATATCTGCCATGATCACGTCTTGCGTATCCCAATAAACGCCGGAGAAAACCGGAGTGTACACCGTGCGCCCGTCGATCAGCACCAGCAACTTGTTGGCATAACGGTCATTGAATCCCCGGGATGTAATTGCCCACGTGTCGGAGCTGATGCGAGCCACTTCAATGCCCGGCACCATGCGCAGGGCTTCCGGAATGCAGGTGGCCCCGCTGCGGCGGATCATTTCCGGTGTAATAACAAAGATGGCGGCCGGAGAATGTCCCACCGTGCTTTGTTCTTTCGTCACCGAGGTGACGGGTATGTCCATCGATGGAACTACCACGGGGGTCTTCGCCAGTTGCTCGATGTCCAAATCCGCAAGCCTCTTCCCTTCGCCGCTTGTCTGTTGCTCGGATGCTTGCCCGGCTGAGTTCTCCGCAAGAAGAGAAGCCGCAGACTGGGCCAGAACCGTCCCCGGAATAAGTAAAATTGCAATTACAAGCACATGGAAATCCACCCGACCAGCCGGTTTGAGGAATCGAATATTCAAGACGAATGCCTTCCCTGTAGGATATTCAGCTTTGCAATGCCGAATACCACTGAAAATCGCCCCTGTTCCAGCCGTCATAAACATTACTATCGGATTAGCAATGATACGCCATTCAACTAGACGGATTCATTCCTCATGGTCCGGGCAAAGAGATACCGTAAATGTAATGAATATGCTGATTAGCTAAAATGGCCGGATGAAAGCAAACACTTATAGGCCGGCGCCGGGAATGTAAAGTCTTACCAACTGCCTAAGAAATATTCGCAGAAAACATTGCGTTTATCACTTTCTAAGGCTTGATAAAGCAAAACGAGGGGATATGCTCCCCACTGCTTTAAGTCTGCAATGGGAGTACCAGACGCCAAGACTCTGTGTTGCTTGCGCATACTGGGCACTGTAAACATCAGCGGCAATGCAAAGCTAACGATGAATGCCCCGGCGGACTGCGGGATTATCACCCGCGCTCGCACTGCAATCTTTCACCTTGTTCTCACCACTCCACTGATACGGCGGCGGTGGTCAAACCGGCGCCTACGGAGCAAAGAATGAGCTTATCGCCCGGATGGAGGTTTGGCTCGGCCTCAATCAGTGCCAGGGGAATGCTGGCGCTGGAGGTGTTGCCCACCTGTTCGATATTGAGAATGAAGCGATCGATCGGCACCCCGCCGCGTTTGGCCGCCGCTCTAAGAATCCGGCCGTTGGCCTGATGCGGCACCACCCAGCGCGTCTCCTCGGCCGTCCATCCGGTCTTGGACAACGCATCGCGGATAATCGAGGTAAAACTCTCCGTGGCGGAGCGGAACAAGGCCTGCCCGTCAAGGCGGATCCAGGGATCGAATTCCGGTTTGCCGTTGCTCACCTCATACCCGGGCTGCTCGCGCCGGGCCATGTGCAGGCCGGACGTGTCGGCACCGAGGAGCACTTGGCGGATGTGATGTCCGTTGGAGCCGGCCGAGATGACCGCCGCGCCCGCCCCGTCGCCGAAAATAAAAAACGCGCTGCGGTCGGACGGGTCCAGCAGCCGCGATTGCAGATCCACCCCCACGGTAAGCACGTTGCGGGCCAGGCCGGAAAAGATCATTCCCCGTGCCATCGACACCGCATATAGCCAACCCGAACAGGCGGCGTTGATGTCGAAAGCCGGAATCAACGGCAGGCATAAACGATCCTGCAAAATGCAGGCGGTCGAGGGCATGGCCGCGTCGGGCGTGGTGGTGGCTAGTATAATGGCGTCGATGTCTTTGCTGGCGATGCTCGATTTGCGGATCGCCTCCAACGAGGCCTTAAGCGCCATGGTCGAGGGTTTTTCGCTCTCGTCCGCCCAGCGGCGCTGCCGAATGCCGGTGACCTGGTATACGTACTCCTCCGATATTTCCGGGAAATTTTGCACCAATTCGGCGTTAGTCACCACGCGTTCGGGCAGATAGCCGCCCAGGCCCAGAATGACCACCTCTTGCCGCGGATCGGCCGCACGATCGGGCATCAAAGCGCGCGCGATGACATGCTCGGGGTGTTCGCCGGCCACGGCGGGTGGAATCCAGTTTTTCATCCCCTCGTCGGCAGTTTCGATCTCCACGATCGGCTCGGTCAACGGCACCGTCTCGCCGTCCAGGTGCAGCCGGCGTATTACCTTGCCTTCGCAGGGCGACTCGAAATCGAAAACCGATTTGGCGCTGTCGATCTGCGCCAATGCTTGACCTTTTCCGAAACAATCGCCCTCGGCCACGTACCATTCGATTATCGTGGCTTCCAACTCCGACGCCCCCTGGGCAGGCAAATACAACGGCATCCGGAATACGCTGGCGTCCATTAGTTTTCAGTTGTCAGTTATCAGTTTTCAGTTCTCGGTTTACAGTTCACGGTTCACGGTTTTCAGTTTATGGTTATCAGTGGGCAGTAAACTGCCCACCCCAAAATAACGAATGTCCGCTGTTTTCATCCTTCATCCTTCATCCTTTAAAACATGTCCTCAACGGCCGTGAGAATCTTTTCCGCATTGGGCCGGTAATACGCTTCCAATTCCGGGGCAAAGGGTACGGGCACGTCGGGAGCCGCCAATAGTTGCGGCGGGGATTTTAACGCGGAAAACGCCGCTCGCACTACCCGGGCGATCAGCATTTCGCCCAGGCCTTGCGTCATGCCGCATTCCTGCACCACCAGCAGCCGGCCCGTCTTTCGCACCGACTCGACGATCGGCTCGACCGCCAAGGGCTGCAGGACAAAGGGATTCCAAACTTCGATGCTTCGCGAACATTTGCCGGCCGCGGATAGGGCCTCGTAAACCATCGCTCCGAAGGCGACCAGTGTCAGTTCCCGGCCTTCGCTGTATTTTCGGGCCCGCCAAATGTTCGCCAAACGGCCGTCGAAGTCGATCGGGCCGCTCTTGTTCCAGTATAGCAGCTTGTGTTCGAAAACCAGGCAGGGATTCGGATCGTAAAAACCGGCCAACAGGGCCTCGAAGGTTTCCTGCGCGGTGGCCGGATAGAGCAATTTCAAACCGGCGAATCTAGACCAAAGCCCCTCGAATTCGCCCGAGTGGAAGGCCCCCATGGTCAGCCCGCCGCCGCACGGCAGACGCAGCAAAATCGGCGCCGGACACCCGCTCCGAAAATGCCAGGTGCCGCAGTTCAGGCCCAATTGCGAAACGCTTTCCGTGGAAAAGTCGGCGAACTGATATTCGATGATCGGCTGAGAGCCCACCTGCGACGCGCCCAGGGCAAAACCCACCATCGCCGATTCGCCCAGCGGCATGTCTATTACCCGGTCCGGCCCGTAGCGATCGATCAACCCCTTGCAGGTCTTGAAGGCCGAGCCGTAGCGCCCCACGTCCAATCCCAATAGGAAGGCGTTGGGATGCCTGGCCAATAGATAATCGAGGGCCCGATTTACCGCCTCGCCGTTTTTCACCTTCGCGGCTTGATACGGTTCCACGTCGAGCGGGACCGCCGTTGCATAAGGGGTCCAGGATTGCAAGCCGGGTTCCGGGCGCGGGCAAGCCAGTGCCGCCTCGAGGTCCGATTGTATTTCGGCTTCGATGAATTTTTCCACAGCCCTGGTTTCCGCCTCGGAAAAACCGCTGATTTCCTGAATTTTACGTCTCGCGGCGGGCAAGGGATCGCGCTGGAGCCAATCCCGCATCTGCTCGGCCGATACGTAATCGCCCTTGTCGTAGGCCGCATGGCCGCGAAGCCGCAAAGTCATGCACTCCAGCAGCCGGGGCATACCGTCGGCGCTCATGGCTTCCAATGCGTCGCACACCGCACTGTACACTTCCCAGGCGTCGGTGCCGTCGATGGTCCGGCCGCTGATGCCGTAGCCCCGCGCCCTATCGGAAAGCTTTTGGCAATTGTATTGGGCGCTTATGGGCGTGGAAAAGGCATAATAATTATTCTCGATCAGAAACAACACCGGCGCCTTTTGCACCGAGGCGATGTTCAATGTCTCGTGGATCTCGCCCGTGCTCGAGCCGCCGTCGCCGACAACGGCCAGCCCGAAAACGTCCTCGCCCGCCCGCCGCGCCGCCCAGGTCGCGCCCACTACCAGGCTGGGCATTTTGCCCAAGTGGCTGATCATGGGAAAACGCCGGGTTGCGGCGTTGCCGTGGTGCACGTTCCCCTCCCGGCCGTGCGTCGGGCTTTGGGCATTGGCCATGTACTGGCAAAATAACTGGTACGGCGTGGAACCCAAGAGCAAATGCCCGATTACGTCGCGGTGCATGATCGACACCACGTCCATGCCCGGACGCAAAGGCATGACCATGCCCGTCGACGTCGCCTCGTTGCCTATGCCGGTGGTCACGGTCCCTTTGGTATAGCCCTTTTTGAAAAGCTCCTCCATGCGCTCGTCCAAGTGTCGGGAAAGGTACATCAGCGGATAAGCCGTGGAGTAAAATTCCTCTTGCGTAAGCCGCTGCGGATAACGCACCAACCGGTGTGCGGGCGTGCCCGCGGAACCGACCCGGTACGACGACAACTGCGCCAGCAACGAATCGATCCACGCCGCCCCTTCACGCCCCGCGGTAAAAGCCCTCTTGGCCGACGCGCTGGGCGTCTCTCGAGTTTCCAAAGGAGTAGTCACTTGAAGACCTTTCGTCGGCTATGGACGCGCAAGGCAATATCGATTCGATAAATTGTAAAGCCAAGGAATCGAAGGCGATTTTACCGGGGGCCAACTAGATTGTCACTGTCAAATCAAGTCGATTTTGCACTACACCGCCCAAACTGCGCACCTTTTCCATTTTGCGCAGCCGCAATTGCCTGCCCGACTGAGTTTTATGAATACCCTGAGCTCAAGCCCATGACCAGACATCATTGATGATTTAGCATCGAGTTTACACAAGTATTACCAAAACTACATGCTTTCGCCGGCCAGGTATCCGGTGCTAAAGGCGGCTTGAAAGTTGTAGCCGCCGATGGGACCGTCCAGATCGAGCAATTCCCCGGCAAAATATAGACCCGGCACGATTTTACTTTGCATGGATCTTGAATCGACTTCGTCCAGTGCCACGCCGCCGGCGGTTACTTCGGCCTTGCGAAAACCCATTGTGCCGGCCACGGGAATGGGACATTGTTTTATAGCCCTAATCAGCCGGTGTCGTTGGGGCTTGGAAAGTTCGGCCCCGCGACACCCAGGCGGCGTCTGGGCTTGCTCCAAAATTGCATCGGCCAATCGCCGAGGCAGCAGACGGTCCAAGATAACCGCCGCTTGACGCCCTCCGGCCGTAGCGCACTGGGCGGCGATCATGGCATCGAGTTCTTCCGTTGGAACGCCGGGCATAAAATCACATTCCAGAATCAATGTTTGCGGCGCATGGTATCTGCTGATTACGCGGCTGACATCCAGCACGGCCGGTCCGGAAAGGCCGAAATGCGTGAACAGTAGCGAACCGCGCCGGCCGGCAAGGCATCGGGATTTCGCTTTTTCATGGCTTAAAGGTTCAACGACTTGAACCGATGCGTCGGCGATTGTTATGCCCTGTAGCGCGGTAACCCACGAGGCGTGAGTCGTAACAGGCGCCAGAGCAGGGCAGGGCGGGACGATAGTATGCCCCAACTCGGCCGCCCAACTATATCCGTCGCCGGTCGTTCCGCAGGCCGGATACGATTTTCCCCCGGTCGCCAGCAAAATCTTTTGCGCCGAGATAGTCCGCCGCGAAGTGATTAGCCTAAACCCATCGGCGGATCTTTCCATCTTAATCAGCGGTTCTTCGCCGGCCAGAGCGCAGCCGTTTTTTTTCAGCCGGCGGATAAGCGCGGCCAAAACGTCCGATGCCCGATCGCCGGCCGGAAATACTTTGCCCGTGTCCGGTTCGATCTTGGCCGGCACGCCTTCGGATAGAAAAAGATCGACTACGTCTTGCGGTCCGAGGGCGGCCAGGGCCGAGTGCAGGAATCGGCCCGGCGGTCCAAAGGCCTCGACAATTCCGCGGGCGTCGGTGGCGTGGGTGAAATTGCATCGCGTGCCGCCGGAAATGAGGATTTTCACACCCGGTTTGCGGTTCTTTTCCAATAGCAGCGTTCGCTTGCCGCCGAGCGCGGAGCGCGCCCCGGCCGTCAGCCCGGCCGGCCCTCCGCCCACGATGACAATTTCCCAATTATCCATGATTTTATCATACCGTATGCTAGAATTTCCCATAAGGACAAACATGCAACATTCCAGCATCGAATCACCGCCGCGTCCGGCACTGTTGATTACCGTGGACACCGAAGGCGACGACCTTTGGTCGCTGCCCAAGGCAATCTCCACCGAAAACGCCCGATTCCTGCCGCGTTTCCAGGCGCTCTGCGAAAAGTACGCCCTGAAACCGACCTGGCTGGTGAATTACGAGATGGCCGAGTGTCCGGCGTTTGTCGAGTTCGCCCGAGCCGTTCTTGAGCGCGGGACGGGCGAAATCGGCATGCACCTTCACGCCTGGAATTCGCCGCCGCTTGTCCCGCTTACCGACGACGACCTGCACCATCAACCGTACCTGATCGAATACGCCGAAGCGATAATGCGCGATAAAATCAGCTTCTTGACCGATCTGCTGGAAGATCGCTTCCAGCGCAAGATGCTCAGTCATCGCGCGGGACGTTGGGGGTTTAACGCGGTTTACGCCCGACTGTTGGTCGAGCACGGTTACGTGGTCGATTGTTCGGTAACGCCGCACATTTCCTGGACCGAATATCTTGGAAATCCCAACGGCCCCGGCGGACCGGATTACACCCACTTTCCCGAGCAACCGTATTTCCTCGATCTCGACCGGATCGACCGGCCGGGCGATTCGCCGCTTTTGGAAGTGCCGTTAAGCGTGATCGAAACCCGCCATGCCCGTTTCGACGCCCGGATGAAATCAGCGCCAAAATGGCTGCGACGTTTTTCGCGGCGCGTGTTGCCTCCGATTATGTCGATGATCCCCCGCGACAACGGGCGAAATCTCCGCCACATGCGGGCGATATTGCGCCATGCAGTCGAACATCGCCGGCCTTGTGTTCTGCTGGCGACTCATTCCTCCGAGCTGATGCCCGGCGCAAGCCCGTTTTTTCCCACCGCCGGGTCCATCGAACGGCTTTACCGCCGCCTGGAAATTCTCTTTTCCTCCGCTGCGAAAGAATTCCGCGGCATGACGCTAAGCGAGTTTAGAAAAGAGATCGTGGCTTGCCGTTAAGCAAAACCGACTGAATGTAGATATTGTCCGGGAAAGCGTTAGTGCCGGGATGGTGAACGTCTTGCCATCGAATCACGTCGGGTTTCCCGCATCCAGCGTATGCAGTGCAAAGGCGTAGGCTCCGATGGATATCGCACGGCTTGTGCCCAGCCTGGATAGGCCCACGCCGATGCGCTTCAACGGATCGTAAATTACCTTCCGGTCGGAATCGGGCACGTCGATTTCGCGGGCCTGAGGGCGAATGAACGCTGCCATCTCTTCGGCGTCCTCGAGGTTGAAGGCCGTCAGTTCGGTGCGATTGACCTGGGCTCCGTCGAAGGTTTCAAACTTGCCGTTAATTTCCTCGACTGCTTGGGGCAGGAAAAACTTCGCCGCGGCCGCCAATCCGCCGCCGATTACGACCAGCCCGTCGATCAGGGTGACGGCGTTGGCCAAGGCGTCGCCGACGGCTTCGCCCATCTCCTGAAATGCACAAACGGCGGCCTGGGGATCTCCTTGCCCCGAATCGTTGGCAAACCCATGAATTTCTTGGGGCGTGGGAGCGCTTTCGTGCTTTACCCGGCAATGGGCCAAATAAACACGTTGAACGCCCCGGATGCTAACGCTCTCTTCCGCGGAGGAGCGATTGTAGAGTTTGTTTCTAATCGCCCAGATTTCGGCGGCGGCGGCGTTGTCGCCCAGGAAGAGTTCCCCTTTTCGCACGATGCCCCCGCCAAAGCCCGTGCCAAGCGTGATTCCAAGCAGGTTTTCGTACCGTTTTGCGCTTCCGCCGGCCTTTAGTCTTTCGTTGACGTAAGGCAGAAAGCCCGAGATGGCTTCGCCGTAGACAAACAGGTCGCCGTCGTTGTTGATAAATACGGGAACACGGAATGTATCCTCGAGCATCGGCCCCAAGGCCACGCCTCCGCGGAAAGCGGGAAGGTTGGCCAGGTCGCCGATGATGCCCGCCGGATAGTCGGCCGGGCCGGGAAAGGCAAAACTTATGGCCGCGGGCTTTTCCCAGAGCGCGTCCTGGACTTGCGAAAATCCTTGCACAAGGGTTTTTAAACACTGCTTCAGGTCGTGGGCGTTGGAAGGCAGGGTGATCGGTTCCACGATTTCTTCGTTCGCCCGAATCGCCGAAAAAACGAAATTCGTTCCCCCGGCGTCCAGGGTCATAACGCTGCGTCGATCGTTTTCAATTTTCATGGGCAACACTCAACGGCAGGACCCCAATCGTTATATCTCAGCCGTCGAGTATAAGCCGATTCGCACCGCCGTCAAGATCGGCCTTGATCCCCAGGCTGCATCACCGCCCGAACGCGGATTTCGACCCTAAATCGAATGACAAAATAATTGACAAAAAAGAGGGTTTTTGTCATATTTAGTAATAGGAGTTGATATACTCCCACTATAGTGAATGAAAGGCGGATCCCTGTAATCGAGTAGTTTTTCGCCTGGCTCCCTCCACCCGTCGGCGCAAGGCCGTGCCAAGCTTTCCAGGAAAAATAATGGATTCAATTATGTTTTTCGTCAACGCAAAACATTCGCCCATCAAATTTGATTGTATAACGAAGAGATGCCCTATTAAGCCCGGGTCGTTTTTGCTCGCCGCTTTTATTTTCTGTTCGGCGTTTTTCATTCCGCCTTTTTCGCTCCGCGCCGAGGTTTTCGATTGGCGTAATATCCTGGGGTATAGTTTTGTAACGCCCGTGAAGAACCAAGGCTCGTCGGGCATGTGTTCGGCGTTCGCGTCGGTGGGGGCGTTGGAAGCGAAATACAAAATCACCCGCAACGATCCAACCTTCGACATCGACCTTTCCGAACAACAACTAGCCGGCGCAGGCATTATCAATTGGTCCAGCGGCGGATATATACACACCGCGTTTAACTATTTTGAGAGCACGGGCGAGGTAACTGAAAGCGTTTGCCCTTGGACATGGAGCTCTACTTCCAATTGGCCGCCGCCCACCGGTTGGGAAAACACAGTCTGCAAAATGGACTCCTATACCAGCGGATATTATAGTCTGGCCACCATTAAATCTTTATTGAAAGACAACGGCCCGATAGCCATGTATATGGAGGCCGATAGCGATTGGTATCCTAATCCAGGCACTGATCGAGGCGGACATGCAGTCGTAATGGTCGGCTATGTCGACGATACTTCCGTTGCCGGCGGCGGATACTTCATTATAAAGAACAGTTGGGGAAGCGGTTGGAATTGGAGCACCAATACCGATTCTGGTTATGGAAAATTAACATATAGCACGGTAGTGAATAATCGCCAACTGTTCCCCATTACCAGCGGGGCCTATTTCAACGGCGCCACAAGTACGGTCACCTGGGACACCTCGACCACGGCGGATTATCAGGCCGGCGCGGGAACGTGGTCCACTTCCGGCAGTTACTGGAGTTCAACCGGAACGTCCTTGAGTTCATGGTCCAACGGTGAAAATGCCGCGATCTTCAGCTCCGGCGGCGGAACGTATACGGTCAACGTCGATTACAACGTCAGCGCACATTCCGTCACATTCAACAGCGGCTCCAGCGGTTATACCTTCACCGGCGGCACGTTGACCGTCACCACCGGCGGCATGACCTGCAACGAAAGCGTCACCATGAACACCGGCCTTACCGTGGGCGGCAACCAGACGTGGACCGTCGCCGGCGGCAAGACGCTTATCGTCAACGCCAACGTCAACACCCATATTAGCGCGCTGACGATAGACTGCGCCGGCGACGCGATTATCAAAGGTGCGATCCGCGACGTCCGGGGAGATACCCGCTGGAGCGGCCTGCTGACAAGCTACCACGGAAGCCTCACCAAAAGCGGCGCCGGCACCCTTACGCTCTGCGGAAACAACACCTACACCGGTGATACCGCGATTACCGCCGGCACAATCAAGTTGGGCGCTACCCCGGCCGGTCTGAGCGAAGGGCGGATCGGCACCTACTTCGATACCACCACTTCCAATCCCGCCGCCTCCATCCAACTCGGCACGCGCATGGCCAACACCGCCATGTCCTCGACCGAGACCGTCAAAACCTACGTCTATACCGGATACATCAATAACGCCGGCAGCACAAGCGCCACTTGGAAATTCGCCGAAAATTACGATGACGCCGTCCGCTTGTATATCGACGGCGTACCGGTGCTCAACGACACGCAATGGAACGTTCAGACCACGAACTCTTACACTCTGACGCCGGGACTCCATTCCTTTGATTTACGCCTTGGCGGCAACAGCTTGCCCAACGGACCGAACGGCACCGGCGTGAACGGCACCGGCCTGGGCGTGGCATACAGCACCGACAATGGCGCCACTTATCTCGCCCTTACCGATCCCGGCGACGGCAGCCTGTTCCGACTCAGCAACACCGACGGAGGCTCCATGTCGCCCGAGAGCACGGTCATCATGTCATCCAGCACCACCCTCGATTTGAACAATTATTCCACAACCGTCGGCGC
>JBEKGL010000030.1:0-15031 GCA_050012815.1 Thermoguttaceae bacterium | reverse complement strand
ATGCCCTTGTGGGTCGGGTCCAGGTGCTGGACGATGACAAAGGCCATGCCGCTGCCTTCCGGCACTTTCCCCAGGAAGATATCCAGCGCCTCCAGCCCCCCGGCAGAAGCACCGATGCCGACAATAGGGAAGGCAGCCCCCAGACTGTGCTGGCCACCCTCTTTGGGCGGCGTGTCTTGGGGTCCAGGACGGGCAGGTTTCTGCTTTTTCGAAGAGGCTTGTTTCCGTTTGGGTTTGGTTTGCTTTTTCACGGTTCGTTTCCTTACACCGGGCCAAATCACGTGTGCAAAAGCCCCGCCGCGCCAGCGCTGCCGCAGCAGTTCTCGGCACGCCTATTCGGTGTGGCATGGTACTGCCGAAGCGGCGGATACTCACAATATAATGATAGGAGGGGCAAACTCATAGATCCCCGCGGTAGCCGTTCAAGGTCCAGTCCACGCCGGACGGTCAGCCTAAACGGCGCTGCCCTGTGTCTGAATTGGCGGCCCGGAGAAGTCAATCCAATAGGCGGGCACCCCCCAGGAAATCTCCAGATTCGGGAGAACTTGTCCAAGAATTTCCCTCCCGGAAAGGGTCGGCTGCTATTCCTGGCCCCGGGTGGCCCAAATTGCCTTGTCACGCGGCTGCCGCAGATGGAGCTTCACTGGGTAGCAGGTTGGGAGTGCGGCTGCCGTCAAGCCAGGCGCGGAAGCATGTGGTGAGGAACTCCAGGACGCTGGCGTTTCTGCTGCGCCGATACGTGACCGCAACGCTGAGGCTTGGATGTGGGACCGGATGTTGCCGTCGCAAGCCGGAATCGAGCGTCCGCAGAACGCACCGTGCGGCTCTCGCCACACTTCGGAGTACCTCCTTGGCGGTTCACGACCGCGTGAATCTGGCACGTCACTTTCGGTGTAGCCAAACCGGCGGCGGCGCAATACAATTCACTGTCTTCCTGTGTGAACTCCCCCAGCATGGGCGGTGATGATCGTACTAACGCGGAAGCATCCTGGGCGTGTTGCATTGTGCGATCCGTTGATTGGGTGCAGTCGGACCTGATTTGGAGTTGAGTGACATGTTTCGCCACGTCATATGCGTCTTTCCCTATCGACGTACGCGCAGTTCAAGGACATCCTTTCCGCCGTTGGGGTTGGAGTACATCGCCGCCGTGCTGCGCCCGTATGCCGAGCGGATCGATCTGGTCAACTTCCGGCATGAACGCACTCCCAGCACGCAGCCGTTCCTCAAACCGGATACCGACCTGGTCTGCTATTCCATCAACTGGCGTAAGGACCTTGACCTGATACGCGACGACATCAACGCCTTGCCGCCGGGGGTGATGACGATTCTGGGCGGGCGGACGGCGACGGAGAATCCGCGTTACTGGCTGGAGGCGTGTCCGAACGTGGACGCCGTGGTCTGCGGCGATGGCGAGCAGGCAATTGCCGAGATCGCCAAGGGACGCGTGTGGTCGGATGTCGCCGGCTTGGTCTACCGCGGCGACGACGGTCAATTGATGCACAATCCGCCGCGCGCCAACGCGCCGCTGGATGACGATCTGATGCCCGCTCGCGATTTGCGCCGGCACTCGTACTACCTGACGAGCAAGGGCGTGAGCACGGGGATCAAGATCGACAAAGTCGCCGGGTCGCGCGGTTGTCCGTTCAACTGCAAGTTCTGCAGCTTCGCGATCAACCCCTGGGGCGTGAAGCGGCCTTGGTCGCCGCGGTCGGCCGAGTCTATCGTTCGTGAGATCGAGCAGATCGACGCCGATTTGATCTTTTTTGTTGACGACGTGTTCACGCATCAGCCGGACCGGGTCGCCAAGATCTGCGACATGCTCATCGCTAAGAGGATTCGCAAACACTACGTCGTCAATGCCCGGGCGGAGATCGCCAAACGCCCCGACGTCCTCCGCAAGATGGAGCAGGCCGGGTTTATCGCCATGCTGATCGGCGTCGAGTCGACGCAGAACGCGACGCTCAAGTCGATGGGCAAGGGGTTCACCATCGAACAGATCCGCCAGTGGTTCGAAGTGCTCCGCAAGTCGAAGATGATTATCAACGCGTATTTCATCGTGGGCAACATCGGCGAAACCGAAGAGCAGATGCTCTCCACGGCATCGTTCGCCCACTCGATCGGCGTGGACCTGATCCACGTCTCCAGATTGCGCAGCGACCCGTACTCGGGCCTGAACGAACTGGTCGAGCAGACGCCGGGCTACCACATTGATGCCGAAGGCTTCGTCTATAGCGACGAGTACTCGGCCCAGTACATCGCCAATCTGCGCAAGCGGATCGATAGGCGGTTCTACAGCCCGCTGCACGTGGCGGCCGTGGTGAACAAGCTGATACGAAGCTTGCACTGGCGCGTGATGGCCAGAGGGGTGCTGACGATCCCCGTCTTCCTGACGGCGCTTTTGGCCACTCAGGCGTACCAGAAGACGCACAGGTGGTTGGGCAAGCCGGTTAAATGACCGCTTAGGCGGCCAGCCAGCGGCAGAAGAGGAAGCCTGGTAAGCGGAATCGTAGACGCACCTGACGGGACGGGCAACACTCATGGCGCGAAGGATACCGGCATACCCACAAACTAACTCTCGAAACGTTTTTCCAGATGCTGACTTCTGAGATGAGAAATCAAGACCGCTACCGCCATATAGTCATCCCACGACGTGGTACGGTGAGACGACTGTAGGAAAATGAACGTATTCTGATTCACAGAGTTTAACCATTGAGCGGGCTGGCGATCCGTGGCAACCCATTTCACAGTATGACGTATCAGGATTGACAACGCCATGCTCGACTGCGAAAATGCGGCAAAGTGTTACCGCACTTCGGAGGTAGAATACCTGTTATGTCGAGAAATCAGACCGTACCCAGATCGTTGTTCTTCGCCGCCTTCGCTTTGCTGGCGGTGCTTCAACCTGATGCATCTCAAGCACAGACATCAGTCAAGAACCAATCCGATTCGGTTGTCACCTTTATTTCACATCGGACTGGTGGCAATCTCCTTTACAAAATGAAACCAGATGGAACAAATGTTACGCCAATTTTTGGCGGACCAATCAGCGATGTTCCAACGTTGACGGATGGCGTTACTCTCATACGCCAACCGCATTGGACTCGTCAGAGCCCGAATGGAAAATATTTCGCGTCATGGGTCTATGAAAAAGGTATCCCATACTCGAAATGGCAAGGCCCATCGCGTGCAATGCTTTGGGTGGGCGACCTTGATGGAAAATGGGCGAGGATTGTTGATCCTGATTGTCATGAAGAATTCGCTTGGTCTCCCGATAGCAAGCAAATCGCCTTTTCAATTCCCTCAGGATCCAAGCACTCGCAAGGATTTTTTCGCGAAAATTTCAGGAGTGCCGAAATAGCCATCTGTGGAATTGACGGATCGAATCTTGATTTCTTACTGGAACGGAAAGGAGTCTGGGTCGTCCTCGATTGGTCACCGGATGGAGAACGATTGCTCATCAGTAGGCGATATTTCGACGTACCGGACAAAACGGTAAGCGACATTTACGAATTCCGCATGTCCGACGCTCTTGCCGCTCGCAAAAAAGACAAGGGCTGGGATTCAGCAATTCGCGGTTCCGAATGGGCCGCAACGTCAGCCAGTCGCTTCTTATCAAAAGTTGTTCGTGATCGCGACCAGATGGATGTCGATGATGCCCGTTATTCACCCGATGGGAAGTCTCTCGCAGTCGTATTGGCCGATCCAAAAAATATGTATGCTCCGAATGATTGTGCTGATGATGAATCAGGTCGGATGAGCATGATGCGGCTCTTGGGAAAAGTTGCGATAATCGACGTTGCTACCGGAAAATCACAAATCATCGCTGATTTCGATGACGGGATTCGCGGTCCAATCTGTTGGTCGCCTAACGGCAAGGAAATTCTTTTTTCACGTTACCTTCCCAAGAACGACCAACGCGAAAAGTTCGTTGGGGAACATGGCCTGTCTATTTGGGCAATTGGTCGAGATGGAAACAACCCGAGATTCCTTACTACCGGATTGAGTCCAGATTGGCGATAGAAAGACGCACCGCTGCCGCACGTCGGTAGCAACGTATTCAGGGCATCGGGGCCGTTCACGTCAACGGAGGGAGCATTTCTTACGCTCCCCGTAGTTCGTCCGTTTCGACGTTGGAGTAAACGTCCATCGTCAGCGATGCCAACTCGGACGCATGTAGACCCGTATACGCCGCCGTCAGATAAAGAATGGAATGATCCAACGCCCTCATTCCCTGCAATCGTTTTCCACTTGTTTCGGTGGCTGCAAGGAGTCGCCGTAGTTCGTCATCTGTAATCGCCCGACGAACGCGGCGACGATCCGCCTTATCATTCAACATCCGTAGTGAAATGAGGATCCGCTCGTCGTTGTCTCGTAATCTCAAACATTTCTTGGGAATCACAGTAAACGACCCCTTTTCGGCACGCCTATATGATCCAATCAAATGGTGGCCATAAGGATTCTGTGACGGAAGCAGCATCCGCTGACGGAGAAGTACCTAAGGCCGGTCCATCAAAGCAAGGTATTTTTACTTAACTGCGGACCCTGAATAATCGGGTACTTGACAGCACAAATCCAAACAATTCCAATATCCTTTATTCCGAAGGCGGATTAAATGGCCACTGCAAATGGCCAATTGGGAGTGTTCCGCGCGGCTGCTCGGGGACGAACCACTGCCATCAACGTGGTCGAACCCTCCATCCAGGACGGCAAGTTCATCCTCGGCGATCCTGACCATCCGACAACCAATCGTCCCAACTACCCATGATCCCAAAAAACTTTCTCGCGAACGCAGCGATCCTCGCCGGCCTGCTGTCATTTTCCGCGTCCACTGCAATGCCTGCCGATGGCCCGATCAGGCGCCTCGTTTTTGACGGCGTCCTCAGCGAGCACAAACTGGCATTGAACGATATTGACGAGGCAATGCCATCCGACTGGAGCGGTTACACGCATCTGGTAATGGAAATACGGACCTCCTCTCCGCAGCGTTTTGGTCTTTGGACCTACACGGCCGACGGCCCTCGGCGGATCGAGATCCAGCCGTTTGGGCAGAACGTGTGGCTCCGCGCCTCGATTCCACTGCAATACTTCACTGGAATGGACAAGTCGGGAACCGATCTCGCGTCCACAAATAATAGACGGAGGAACTCATTCTGGATGTCCGTGTGGGGGCCGTTTGGCGAATTGAAGTCGGTCGAGGCGATCGGATTTTCGATGCAGTATCCGCTCAACAAACCGACGATCGAGATTCGCGCCGTTCATTTGTCCAAGCAGGACGAAGGATCGGAGTTCCTGGACAAGACGCCGGTCGTTGACGAGTTTGGCCAGTGGGCCCATGTCGATTATCCGCGGAAGATTCACAGTCGCGAGCAGCTCGAAAACGAACTGGCAAACGAGGAAAAAACATTCGGCAGCGGCGCCGATTTCGGCTACTGCGAACTCGGCGGCTACAAAGACACGCATGCGAAAGCCACGGGCTTCTTCCACCTCGAACAGATCGACGGTGCGTGGTGGTTCGTCGATCCACACGGGCATTTGTTTCTCTCGACCGGCTCCAACGGTCTCGGAGGCTTCGGGGGCAGCGGCCGCGGAGGCGCGCGCGCCGGCGCGCCGACGGCCAACGCTCCACCCATTCCAAGCGCCGCACAAACGGCCGCGAATCGCACGAATCGTCGGCTCGACTCGTGGGGCATGAATACCGGCGGACAGGGCAGGCCGAATATCGTTTTCCTGCGTTGGCCGCGGACTCCGGAGACGACTTTCCTGGGCGTGCCGGACGTCTATGCCGAGGCGTTCGCTGAGGGTATCGACCAATCAGCAAGCGCACAGTGCGCCGCGCGCAAAGAAGATCCGCTCATCGTCGGTTACTTCATCGGCAACGAGCCGCCGTGGGGCGATCGCGAGAGCGAGGTCGTTGACCTGATCCTTGCCGGCCCGGACACCGCGACCAAAGCCAGACTAAAGGAATTTCTTTCGTTAGGCGACACGCCCAAGCGGCGAAAGCAGTTTGTCATGGCGGCTTTTGAAAAATACACCAACCTCGTCTGTAGCGCGGTTCGTAAATACGATCCAAATCACCTCAACC
The DNA here is from genome assembly GCA_050012815.1 of Thermoguttaceae bacterium. Taxonomy (GTDB): domain Bacteria; phylum Planctomycetota; class Planctomycetia; order Pirellulales; family Thermoguttaceae; genus JBEKIK01. The sequence continues at coordinate 8,949 of JBEKGL010000030.1, read as the reverse complement.
TCGGCATCCGCTTCGGCGGCAAGCCGGCGGACGAGGTGCTGCGCCTGGCGCGCATCTTCGACGTGTGCAGCATCAACGTTTACGAATACGAACCGACAAAGCAGGTCGAGCGTTCGCATCGGTTGTCAGGCCGGCCGATTTTGATTGGAGAATTTCACATCGGTGTCCCGGAAAACGGCCTCGGCTCGGGCCTGGTGCAGGCGAAGAATCAAATCGAGCGAGGCAACGGCTACCGTTATTATGTCGAGCAGGCTGTGTCGCTGCCTTATTGTCTTGGCGCGCATTGGTTTACGTGGCGGGACGAGCCGGTGCTTGGTCGGATGGACGGCGAGAACTACAATATCGGCTTTGTGGACGTGACGGATCGCCCGTATCCCGAACTCGTGGAGGCTGCGAAAGCAACGCACAAGCGGCTGCTCGAAGTGCACTCGGCCAAGACGCTTCCGTTTAGCCAAAGACCGCAGGCATCCGATGTCGGCTCGCCATCGTCGCCATGGGATCTCTAAGCGAACGAGATAGAGCTTAATCATCCCCAGCGCCATAGTATTCAACCGGTGCGCACCACGTTTTTCGAGCGGTATTTACACAGCCCACCGAGGCCTTGCTTTTACGGAACAAAACAGTACAATAATCAACGCTCTGCTTTCGATGTTTTTACGCCTGTTTTTTAGCAGTCCAAGAGGGAACTGATCATGATCCCACGAATTTCGGCGGTTTCCGCCTTCTTTCTGACGGTCGTGGCAGGGGGTCTTGGCGCCTTGGCGCAAGACAAGAACATCGAGCATTTGCAACGCTCGACCTGGCAGATGACCTTGAATCTCGACACCCCCAACCTGGCGCCGCCCGCCGTGCAATGGGCCGTGCTAGACAATGACCCTGTCCCTGGCTTCCGCGCCAGAATAAAAAGGATGCAGGGCTTTTATCAAACACAACTTGAGCAAACGGAAAATGAGGCCCAAAAGGAGTTGGCACGCTCCGCGCAGATGACTGTGGGCTGGGACACAGGTTTCCGAGAGGTAACCGGAGATCAGCTTTACCTGCTCACCGCAGGGCCGGGGGGCCCCCACGGCTTATCCTCAAACGGGCCGGCCGGTAAGAAATGGATTGTAACCAAGATCGTTCAAATCAAGGGGAAGCCCGTCTGCTGGTGCCTGCCGGTGGAAGTAAAAACAGGCGAACCGATCAAGGTTACACTTACCGAGGACAATGTGTTTGATCTGGGCGCCGCCTTCGATGATGCGTTGCGGGCCGAAAAGAATACGGAGGACAAGCAGGAGGGGGCCAAGGAGTCTTCACCCATTGAGGCCTTGAAAAAGTCGCTACAGGGAGCCACCGCCACCCCTTTCCAGGACGACCCCGCCGCTCACACGCTCTACAATCAAATGGTCGAGACAATGCGGAAAGCCGAATCGCTTTCTTTTGTCAGTCACTATACCTTTGAAGCGAAAGACCGGGTATTAGGCGATTGCACCTATCGGGTGTGGTTGAAAAAGCCCAACTACTTTCGCGTGGAAGCGGAATCCACTCCGGAGAAAAGGGGCGGCATCCTTATCGGTGACGGCAGTACCCTCTGGATTTATTGGCCGGGAGGGCGTCCCCAATTCGTCCTCAAGGAGGAAGAATCCGAGGCGGATCAGAAAACGCGTCTCAGTTCCTACATGAAGAAGCCCGCCCCGGCGGGCGGGCATTCCATCGGCCACGAGGTGTGTTATCTTGGCGCGGGGATGAGCATGCCCATTATCGATCCCAGCACGTTCCACGGATACACCGATTCGCTGCAACCCTATCTCGACGGCGTGAAAAACTTGGGGGTGGAGAAGTTAGGGGATGAGGAGTGCGACAAGATCGAAGTCAGCATCATGAAACACCAGCGGAGTTGGTTCCTTTGGTTGTCCAAAAGTAATCATCTTCCGCTGAAACTGAAAGAAATCGTGCGGGTGAGTTACGATCTCATTATTAATGAAGAATGGTCGTCGATAAACTTGAATGCCGAGATCTCCGAAAAGCAATTCGCCTGGAAGCCGCCCGAGGGCTGGACGCAATGGAAGATGCCTAAACCCGAGGAAAGGCTTTTGAAACCGGGCGCGAAAGCGCCGGACTTCGAACTGGCCTCGGCCGACGGGACGCAGATCAAGCTTTCGGACTATCGCGGCAAAGTCGTCTGGCTCTACATCTGGAGGGCTGGCTGACCGGCCTGCCGCGAGGAGATGCGTCATCTCCAAGAACTTTACCTGCAATACAAAGACCAGGGACTAGTGATCCTGGGCTTCAACGCCTCGGACGACAAGCAGATTGCGCTGGATTTCATGCACGAGAACGGCGCCACGTTCCCCACGATCCTCGATTCTTCCGACGCCGCGGTAAAAGTCGCTTTTCATGATTACCGAGGCTCCGGGGTGCCGCTGAATTACATCATCGATCGCGACGGCAACATCGTCGATGCCTGGTACGGGTATGAGGCAGGGCACCCACGGGCGATTGCCGCTCTGCAAAAAATGGGAGGCAAATTGGCCGAAGCCATTCGCCCGGAGATCGCTGCAAAAACCGCGCAATCCGCCGATGAGGTAACCGCCGCGGCAAGACGGCTTTTCGATGCCATCCGCGCCGCCGATTACGACCATGACTGGATCAGTACCGGCGATTGGAAAGGATTTCCAGCGAAAGATGTCGAATACAACGTCGATCATAATATGCCCGGTTGGGTGAGTTGGGTGTGCGCCAAGTTCAAGGCCAATCCCATTACCGACGTCCAGTTGGGCAAAGTTTTCCCAAGCCCCGGCGGCCTGCCCACGGTCCATTTCGAATTGCGGTTGAAGGATGGAGAGATCCTTCAGGGCGACTTGCCTTTCCAATGGGACTCGCAAAAGAAGCAATGGATCGGTCAAGAAGGGCTCGATTGGCACCTTCACAACGCCCCGTAAAGAGACGCTCTGAATTTACACAGGGTGTGAACGTTTTCCTATTACGCTCATGTTGTACGGCGCGAAGCGATCTGCCGGAAGAAGCCCTTCATGCGTTGGTGCGTGAAACCGGCAAACAATCGGAGGACGAATCGCCGCAAACCTGGCTCTGGCACGGGCGCAAGGTTCGCGTGGTGGACGGGTCCACGATCACCATGCCCGACATGCCGGAGAATCAGGCGGCGTATCCGCAACAAAAGTCGTAAAAGCCCGGCTGCGGCTTTCCCATCGCCCGGATTCTGGCGATTATCTCGCTTGCGACGGGTACGGTGCTGGAGGCGGCGATCGGGAAATACCAAGGCAAGCAGACCGGCGAAAACAGTCTGTTCCGACGACTTTACGATGCACTGGCCGAAGGCGACGTTATCCTTGCAGACCGCTATTTCAGCGGCTGGAGCGACATCGCCTTGCCGCTCGAGCGCGGCATCGATGTCGTCCGCAAGCATCAAGCCCGTTGGACGGACTTTCGCACGGGCGAGCGGTTGGGCAAGGACGACCACTTGGTTTTTTGGACCAGACCCAAACGACCGAAATGGATGTCGGCCGAACAGTACATGACACTGCCCGACGAGTTGACGTTGCGAGAGATTCGCATTCGCGTGGCCGTGAAGGGCTTTCGCACAGAGTCGCTCGTCGTGGTGACTACCTTGCTCGACCCCGAGCAATATCCGCCCGAAGAGATCGCTTTGTTGTACCGGCGGCGATGGCAGGCGGAGTTGCATCTGCGAAGTCTGAAAATCGTTTTGCAAATGGACCATCTGCGCTGCAAGACGCCGGAGCGTATTCGCAACGAGTTCTTCACGCATCTGCTCGGCTACAATCTCATTCGCGGCGTGATGGCGTCGGCTGCTCTTCAGTCGGGAAGATCGCCTTGGGAGATCAGCTTCAAGGGAACGCTACAAACGCTTAGCCAATTCCTGCCGATCCTGCTATCGAAAGTATCCAGCGAAGCATGGTGCACGGCATTGCTGACGGCCGTTGCCACACACATTGTCGGCGATCGGCCAGACCGTTTCGAGCCGCGTCTGGTCAAGCGGCGTCCCAAACCATACAAACACCTACGCGAACATCGACGCAACTACAAACCGTGAACCACAAAGCAGTTACAAAAGTTCAAGTGCCATTCGGGTCGGGAATCTTATTTTGGCCCGCCATCTCGCCAAACGGCGGGCCGCGCAGCATCAAACGCCGCAAGGCTGTCAACTCCGCTTCGGTTTCCGGTGATTGCACGTGCCGTAGCCAATTTCGTGGCAGTGCCGGCGGCCATTCGTCCACAAGCCCGATTATAAAGACTCTATGCCATCTAGAAAATGGCAAGCGGCGACTGTAAATTGATAAGGGGCTGGTAGGATTCATTGTAAGCGGCTGTCCAAGAATAACTTTGGAGTTTGGAATTCAACCCGCCCTCACCCCCGGCCCCTCTCCCGCAAGCGGGAGAGGGGAGTAATACTTGGACAGCAGCCAAGGAAGACGCCTTCGGATCATAGGAAGACATCTTCGGGTTATAGTAAGACGCCTTCGGATCACAGTCTGTCACGTGTGCGGTACACCAGATAAAAACTCGTCGCATAGATGGGCACGCGTTGCCAAGGCAATCGGGCTGCGACTGGTGATTTGGGGTGGGGTGGCAGCTCTGTTAATGACGTTTTTTGGCAACGTGCGGTCCCTGATCCTCACTAGTTTTTTTTCATCTCCCCGGCCAAGCCCCAGTGAATCATCGGCGCGCCGATCGATAAACAGGATCGCAACCGTCCGGTCACAACATCAGACGACAAGTCCCGGTTGGCCGAACCTTCGCGGGCCGACATGCGACGGATGCTCCGCCGAAAAGAATCTGGCCGATCGCTGGCCCAAGCAAGGTCCTCCCGTGTTATGGATGAGAGAGTTGGGCAGGGGATATTCGGGTTTTACGGCAGTCGGCGACCGTATCTACACTCAAGTCCAAAGCCTTTATTCGCAGTCGGTTCTCTGTCTGGAGGCCGACACCGGGCGGACTATTTGGGAGCAGAGTTACGACTGGCCGTACGATGCCGCTGGATCGTATCCCGGCCCGCGCGCCACGCCCACGTGGAATCAAGGCCGCATCTACTACGCCAGTCCGCAAGGCCGTGTCGGTTGCCTGGAAGCCGACAATGGCCAACCGCTTTGGTCGGTCGACCTCTTGAAGATATTCGGCGGCCGGGGACACGATTTCGGCTATAGCTGCTCGCCTCTGGTCGAAGACGGTCTGGTAATTCTTCCTGTCGGCGGAAAGGGGGCAAGCGTCGTTGCGCTGGACGCACAAAACGGCTCGACTGTATGGACCTCGGGAGATGAACCGGCCAGCTACAGCTCGGCCTTGCCGATTTCGATAAATGGACGGCGCTGTGTGGCGACTTTCCTGCAAAACACCCTGGCCTTGTTCGATCTTCATTCCGGCCGACTGCTATGGCAAAAACGTTGGTCGCAAGGGTACGATGAACATTCGACGCAGCCTCTCTATCAGGAACCATATTTAATGGTCGCTTGCCCGTTCCGCGGCGGTGCGGAGATGTATCGCCTGCAGGCCGCCGACGAACCTTCTACGGTAATCGTTACCCGCGTTTGGTCGAGTCGCGATTTTTCGAATGATATACTTTCCAGCGTGCTGATCGACGGGTTTGTTTACGGCTTCGATATCCTTGATATTCAAGCCAAGGCCCATCGGTCTTCCAAGGGCCGATTCAAGTGTCTCGAACTAACCACCGGAAAGGTCCGCTGGGCCAGCGATCGGCCCGGTCACGCCGGCGTTCTGTCCGCCGACGGCAAGTTGATACTCTTTAACGACTCCGGTGAGATTGTGCTTGCCCGACGGAGCCCTGAGAGTTATGAGGAACTCGCCCGGTCGGAAATATTCCAAGGCGAGATATGCTGGACTGCGCCGTCGCTTAACAACGGGCGGCTCTTCCTGCGAAGTCCAACCCATGCGGCTTGTGTCTTCGTTGGAGCGACAGGGGCTTCAGCAGATCGGCCGCTGCCGGTACTGCATCCGGCATCCGCTGTCTACAGAACCCAATCCATCGATTGGAACTGGTGGGTGGGGGGTGAACGGGAATGTCCTTTCGACATGCCCGATTTCAGAGAACTTGAAACTTGGTATGCGATCTCTCTGCTGGGAGTTTTTGTTCCTTCGGGTCTGGCGGCGTTCGCGGCGTATGGATTGCTGCATTTCTTTCGCTTAAGCCGAGCCGAACAAATCGGGCAAATGGTTTTTTGGACGGCCTGTTTCGTCTTGGGTATTGCGGCCACGCCGCTGGCCAACCGCCTATGTCCGACGTTCGTGTTTACCTGGCCCGTCAGCCTGCTGGCGGCCCAGCAACTTGCATTGGCGTCGATATTTTATCGGCAAAACCGGCAAGGCGATAACCGCGCGATATTGCTTTCTTTATTTGCCGGACTGGGCTTCGTGGCGGTCTGTCTAAGTTACTTCCATATCTGCCGTCAGTTGGGAATGGCCTTGCAATGGACCTTCCTGTTGGGATTCGTGCCTTCCTGGCCGCTGGCCATTCCTGCCGCATATTTACTGGCGCGCCGGCCGCAACTGTTCCGGGATGTTATGCTTGCCGCCGCCGTTTTTACGCTTTTCTTCTGGTCCTGCGGCGGCTACATTTTATGGAGAAGCGTTAACAGATTTTGAATTAGAATATGTATTAATATTTAGTTTTCATCCGTTGTCCGCTCTTCCCCTTCGTCTTTAATATTTCGCCCATGTCTGCGTACGGCATCCTTGAGGATGTACTCGATCTGGCCGTTGATGCTGCGCAGTTCCTGCTGTGACCAGGCTTCCAAGGCCTCGTACAAATCGGGATTGATGCGGAGCAGGAACGACTTTCGCGATTTCATAATAAAGTTATCGGTTTACAGTTCACGGTTTTAGGTTTGTACGGGCAGGCGTTTTGTCCAGGCCAGCCAGGCTATGAATAATGCCAACGGGATCCAGCCGATCAGACTCGTCAGCATGCCGCCAATAGCCCAGTCGCAGGGAGTAGTAATGAGCATGGGCAGTCCGGCCACGGCGTTGAACGCGCCGTGTGCAAACGTCGGTGCCCAAACGCTGCCGCTAGCCAGTCGCAACCAACCAAAGATAATCCCCAGCAAAACGCAAAAGGCAGTCATCAGCAGCACACCTAGGTATGGATGGAGAGGATAATTATGGCCTTGCACAATCGCCGGTGCGTGCCAAATTCCCCAGATCGCGCCGCTAAGCAATAGTGCTTTCCATTGGCCCATGCCGGTCTGGATCAATCTGGGGAGCAAAAAACCGCGCCAGCCCAACTCCTCGCCTAGAGCAAAAAAACAATTTATGAATGGGGCAATTGTTATTGCTAAAAAAGCCCCCCCCAAAGCAAAAACTTGAGGCGTTAAGAACGAGGGCACTTTCGCCCCCTCTGCCAGCCATTGATTTAATTGATTTCGCGCTAAAGTGAATTGAAAGTCAAATTGTGAAACTCCGAACAAAACGGTTAGCAACATCACGGCAATTGTTCCCGCCACCGCTACAAACCATGCCCAAAAATAATAGCGCAACCGGCCCAGCCGGTTGATTGTTGTCGTTCGCAATCTTTCGCCAAGCACAAACCGCGTGACTAGTATTGCAGTCAAACCCGGTCCCCACATGCCTATTCCTAGTAGAACTAAGTATAGCGGAGCAGGTACGCTTGACTTAAACAAATAAATAGATCCCCACCATGCCCAGCTTAATACAAATGCAAGCACCACAAACCAAACAACAGCGTTCTTTTGTTGATGATCGCTCATGGCCTTCCCCTGTCGTTTTTTTGGTTATTGTTTTTTGGTGCGGAACCGCAGACGATTTTGGTTTTTTGGCTGTCAGAGGTCATTTATTTTCTAATCCCTTGATAAACGCGACCATCCGTTCAATCATCTCGGGAACAATCGGCAGGCTCGGATCACCGTACGATTTTATCTGCTGGGTTTGATCGTCGGGTACTTTTTTCATGATGTGATTCATACCTTCGACCAAAAGCAACTTCGCGTTTTTGCAAGACTTATCAAGCAGTTTCGCATCTTCAACACTGCATTGGATGTCCGTAGTGCCTTGAATTATCAGCGTGGGAACTTTGACCCGGGCAATCTCCGCGCCCGGATCGTACTTGAACCAAGAGATTATATATGGCTGAACACTCGGTCGAAACAAGGAATTCAAATATGGCGGCACTTCTTTTACGGTCTTGCCGTTTTTGAGTTGCTCGACAATGGACTTAACCTCATCGAACATCGCCGCCGGCACCTTTGGTTTAAGTTGGCTCAGGAGCAACTCGGAGGCGGGTCGGCCGGCGCCGGAAACGGAAATAAAACCTTTTGCATCGAGTTTCTGACAGGCCGCCATCCCGATTAAAGATCCTTCACTGTGACCGAGGACAACCAGGGATCGAACGCGCCGGTCCTTTTGAAGTTGCTTTCCCCATTGCACGACGTCGTCAATATACGTCTCGAATCGGATATCATCCTCTTTGGCGAGCGCTTTGGCGCTTTCGGCGATTCCGCGCTTATCGAAGCGGAGAGAACCAATTCCCTTTGAAGTCAGGCCTTCCGCAAGGAGTTTGAGATGGTCGTTTTTAGTTGCCGGAATAGGACCGTTTCCGTCCCTGTCAGTGGGACCGGATCCGGAAATGATGAGAACAACCGGCCAAGGTTCGGGCGTGTTGGGAATCTCAAGCGTGCCTTTGATTACGCCGGAGTCCGTTTTCAGGTCCACCGGCTCCCCGCTTAATGCCCGGCTCCCAAAAAACAGCACTATAAGCGATAGTCCGCTAATGTAAAAAAATCCTCGTCTCATGGAAATCTCCTGATGGTTAATTGTGTTTAATAAATAATAGAATCAGCATACATCATTTCCTGCGCCTCCAATCCCTAATCCCTAATCCCTAATCCCTAATCCCTAATCCCTAATCCCTAATCCCTAATCCCTAATCCCTAATCCCTAATCCCTAATCCCTAATCCCTAATC
>JBEKGL010000029.1:0-15055 GCA_050012815.1 Thermoguttaceae bacterium | reverse complement strand
GCGGCGGTCCGTGCCAGGAACGGTCGGAGTTGCCCGCGCAAGCGGTAATACTCCGCATAACGGCCGAAAGTGCCGGGCAAGGCCAGCATGGCCAGGGGTCCGGCTAACATCAAAAACCCAAAGGTCATGTCCCAAAGCCCCAACTGTCCGACGTCCAGCCAGCGGCAGAATAGAATCGCCCGCAAGAAGCCCACCGCCCTTTGCACCGCCATCAGCGCAAGCCACAACACCACGCTGTGGACAAGCGAATCGGTGCGCCAGTTGTCCACGACGCCGATCGATGGCACTGACTGCTCTTCAGTCACCGTGGAAGTATATGAAACAGCTTGCGGGTCCATGTTGTGTTTCTTTCAATGATCGGGCTAATCCGCATTTCTCACCAGAGTGTGCCACGGAACATTGACCGATTCTCAACTCTACTTTCGGTCTCGCTTGCATGGCGTCAAATCGCTTTTTGCTTGCGGCGACATAACCGGCATAATCGTCACCGCCGGATGGAAGCGCTGATTGAAAAGGGCGATTACGTTTAGAATTTCTTCGTTAAACCGCAAGCGATTTCCATATCCCTTATTCGCCGATCGCTGACTGCCGGCCTCCGCCCCCTAAAATTTCCTCGGCCAGGCGGCGGTAATCCTCGGCCCCGTTGGAATCGGGGGCATACTGGAAGATTGATTGGCCGAAACTGGGGGCCTCGGCCAATCGCACGTTGCGGCGGATGCGAGTCTGAAAAGTTTGCGCCGCCGCCCAGGGAGTGGCCTGCCCCCGGGCGTTGCGGAAAAAATCGTCCACGTCCTGCGATACCTCCATCGCCAGTCGAGTGTTGGTATCGTACATGCAAAGAATGATGCCGCTGAGTTTTAATTGATGATTCAAGCGCGCGGCCACCAGATCGATGGTTTCCAGGAGTTTGCTCAACCCGTGCAAGGCCAGAAAATGCGGCTGAAGGGGAATAAAGACCTCATTAACCGCGGCCAGGGCGTTCAGGGTCAGCAAGCCCAGCGAAGGCGGGCAATCGACCAGCAGAAAATCGAACCGTGCGTCGTCTTCGCGCAATTTGTCGCGCAGTATTACTTCGCGCCCGACTATGCCCACAAGTTCAATCTCGGCGGCGGCCAGGTCCAGGCTGGAGGCCACGACCCACAGATTCTCGGCCACCTGGCGGCGGGCTTCGCCAAGCTGCGTGGGGCCCGTGAGCACTTGGTAAATCGAAGGTTGTTGTGGACCAAGATCCAGACCGAAATGCAAAGTGGCATGGGCCTGCGGATCCAGATCGACCAGGCAGACCCGCAAACCCGTGGCGGCCAGCGCAGCGCTGACGTTTACCGCCGTGGTGGTTTTGCCCACTCCGCCCTTCTGGTTCATGATGGCGATGGATCGCATGGTTGATTTCATTCCCGGCGGGACTTATTTTTTTTCCAGCAGTTTTTTCAGCAGATTTGCCGCCAGCGTGGGGTTGTCGCTGCGGACTATGTGGTCGATTTGGGCGTCGGGGATTTTGAGATTTTTAAGCGCGGCGGCCAGGCGTTTCCAGAGCCGATCCTTGGCCTTCCCTTCGGCCAGATAAAGATCGGTCACCAGATCGCCCAGCTTTTGCAGCATGATGTCGTCGCGGTTTTGATAATACCTGCGAATTATGCGGTCTTGGTAGGATGTAGTTTTAGCCATAACGTCAGATTATCGCCATCCGACGGTAAAATGCCAGGGGCCCGTGTCGTTTATGATTGCCTTTTTCATTGCTTATTCTTCCTGTTTTTCCCTTTTTCGATTACGATGGGCAGGATGAAACAGGGAGCAAGCGAACAATCCAAGCCCAGCCGTTACGTCGTGGGTTTCGATTTGGGCACGACCAACTCGGCGGTATGTTACGTGGATACCAGCGAGTCGCCGTGGCGGGTGCGCACGTTTGCCGTGCACCAATTGGCGGCCCCGGGTCAGGTCGAAGCCCGGGAAACGCTGCCTTCGTTTCATTATCAGAGTGCCCGGGGCGAATTTCCTCCAGAGGCCCTGCGATTGCCGTGGCAGGGAGCAGGGAGCAGGAAGCAGGGTTCAGGGGGCAAGGTTCAGGACTTAGAGATTAGGGGTCAGAGGTTAGAGGTCAGGGGGCAGGATAAAAGGGGGTGTCACTTTAGTGACACCTTGGGCAACGATGATAAATCTCCCTATGCCGTCGGTTTTTTCGCGCGCGATCAGGGCACGCTTGTGCCGGGCAGATTAATAAACTCGGCCAAGTCGTGGTTGTGTCACCCGGGCGTGGATCGGACCGCGCCGCTATTGCCTTGGCATGGGACCGAAGACGTCGAGCGTCTTTCGCCGGTCGAAGTCAGTGCAAGATATCTGGCCCACGTGCGCGATGCTTGGAACGCCGAATTCCCGCGCGAACCGTTGGAAAAGCAGGATTTCGTGCTCACGCTGCCGGCTTCGTTCGATGAGGTGGCGCGAGAATTGACCGTCAAAGCGGCGGCCGCGGCCGGGCTGCCCCGGGTGGTGTTGATCGAAGAGCCGCAGGCCGCTTTTTACGCCTGGATTTACTCGCATCAAAACGATTGGGAGCGCCTGGTCGAGCCCGGCCAAAAAATTCTGGTCTGCGATATCGGCGGCGGCACGTCCGATTTCACCCTGATCCGCGTGCGGCGCGGCGAGGGCGGCAAGGTGCAATTCCATCGCGTGGCCGTGGGCGATCACCTCATCCTCGGCGGCGACAATCTGGATTTGGCACTGGCCCAATATATCGAAAAAAAACTGTTGATAAAGAGTAAATCACAAAACAAAAACCCGACGGATAACATAAGCGAGGAACGCCCTCCCCCTAACCCTCTCCGGGTACCGACCGAAGGTTGGTCGGGAGAGAGGACCGACCCTAGCTCTCACCCTAACCCTCTCCCAAAGGGAGAGGGGACTAATAAATTGGAGCCGCGGCAATGGGCAGTGCTGGTGCGGACCTGCCGGGCGGTGAAGGAAACGCTTTTGGGGCCCGATCCGCCGGAAAGGCTCACCGTCAATCTGCCCGGCGCGGGATCGCGATTGATCGGCGGCGGAATACACGTCGAGGTAACCGGCCAAGAGGTGCGCGATCTGTTGGTCGAGGGATTTTTTCCCCGCGTCGGTTTGGACGCCAAGCCGATCGGTCGGAGGTCGGGCTTTCAGGAATTCGGCCTGCCTTTCGCACCGGATCCGGCGGTCACGCGATACCTGGCGGCGTTTCTCAGTGTGCATCGCCACGTGGCAACCGACGAAATTGATATGCCCACGGACCACGATCCAGCCCGGCCCGATATCGTGCTTTTCAACGGCGGAGTGTTCGAGTCACCGCTTTTACGCGAGCGATTGTTGGAGGTCATCGAAAGTTGGTTCAGCGCTGCTTCGCCTTGGCGGCCCGTGATATTAGATAACGACCGGCTCGATCTGGCCGTGGCCCGGGGCGCGGCCTACTACGGCATGGTGCGCCGCGGGCAGGGCGTGCGGATAGCCGCCGGGCTGGCCAGAACGTATTACATCGGCGTGGACAAGGTTGAGTCAGAAGGGCGTGAAGGATGTGAAGGGTATGAAGGTTCGGCAATCTGTCTGGTGCCGGCCAATGCCGAGCCGGGCCAAGACGTGGAGCTTGCCGATCGGCGATTCAACCTGCTGGTTTCCGAGCCGGTGGAGTTTCCGTTGTTCGTTTCCAGCACGCGGTTGACAGACAAGCCCGGCGAACTTGTGGCCATCGATCGCGAAGGCATGACTCCGCTGCCGCCCATCCGCACCGTGCTTAAAACGCGGAAAAAAGGCGAGGCCGAGATCGTTTCGGTGGCGCTCCACGCCCGGCTGACCGAGATCGGCACGCTCGACCTGTGGTGCGGCGAAGTCGGCGGCCGGCGGAGTTGGCGTCTGCAATTCGACGTTCGTTCGGCCACGCAAACCGACGTTGCCGCCCACCAGTCGGCAGCGGAACAAGAGGGTTTTATCGACGAGGCAGTTTGGCTGGAATGTGAAAAACTAATCCGCGGGGCATTCGGACCCGACGGCAGCGACAAGCCTGAAGGGCTGGTCAAGCGATTGACCGCGGCCACCGGCATGAATCGTAATGCCTGGCCCACCTCGCTTTGCCGGCGGATGTGGGAGGCGCTGATGGAGGTCGAGGCCGGACGCCGTCGCAGCGCGGTGCACGAAATCCGCTGGCTGAACCTGTTGGGATTCGCCCTTCGTCCGGGCTTTGGGCTTGCCGTGGACGACTGGCGCGTGACGCAAACCTGGACCGCGCTGCAAGGAAAATTCGCCTTCCCCTCAAGCCGGGCCGAAGGCTGGATCCTTTGGCGGCGGATCTGCGGCGGGCTAGGCGCGGGTCAGCAGCAGGCCCTGGCCGAGCCGCTTCTTGGACCCATCCGCGGCCTGCACCGGCAACTGACCACGGGCAAGGGACGCGGCGGAGATCTGAGTTTCGCCTCGCGCGAAACCGCCGAGATGTGGCGCTTGCTCGGCGCGCTGGAAATGCTGCCCGTGGAATTGAAAATCGAACTGGGCGCGATGCTGCTCGATCTGTTGCCCAAGCCCAAGATAGAGCTAGTGCGGCAGCCGATCATCTGGGCCCTGGGCCGGATCGGCGCACGCGAGCCGATGTACGGTCCGCTAAATTCGGTGACGCCGGCCGAGAGGGCTTCGGAGTGGCTTGAACGGTTGTTGGACCTTGCCGGCGGAGAGGCGGAAACGCCCTTGGCCGTGATGCAGATCGCCCGGCGAACCGACGACCGTTACCGCGATCTTTCCGAGAAACCACGGCGGAAGGCGTGCGATTTTCTCGCGTCCGCGGGGGCCCCGGATCATTTTCTCGAACTCGTCCGCCGCGCCGGCAGCCTGGACACAAGCGAGCAAAACCTGGTTTTCGGCGAATCGCTGCCCAAGGGTTTGCGCTTGGCGTGACGGCGAAGTGGAAAATACTCCACGGAGCCCCCGCTGCGTTCACCGAGGGCTAAATGTGTCTGTTTTTAATTCTTGATTCCGGGCTATCCTTAATTTAGTTTTTTATCGGCTTGGGCGCGTTTCCAGGCGATTGTAAGCCAGCCGTCGCTGGACTTGACATCCTCGGGCAGCATTTCTCCCACCTTCTTCAGTTTTCCCGAGAATTCAAATCCCTCGCCTACAATTTCCGGCTCGAAGATTTTGCTGAAGCGCTTGGTTAGCAGTTTTTTTATGGCAATCTCCTTGCCGCCGAGTTGATGACGGCCCGGGGGGAAGATCTGGATCTCGCCTTGCCGGACGGCTTTAAAGCCGGCGTCGGTTTTTTCGAATTTATAGACGACGGTTATATCCATGTCGTCGCAGGAATTATCGCCGTTTATGAATTTGGTGCCCCGGATAATGATTTTGTAGCCCTCGTCGCTGAAAGTTACCGATATGGGTTGGCGCGTGGCAAAGGTGATCGTCCAAGGCGGTTGATCCTTGTCGCGTTTCATTTTGTCGCGCAGACTAAGGCGCTTTGGTTTTTGCGCTTCAGTCGGGTTTTGCTGATTCCCGTCGGGTTTCGTTTCCTCGGATAGTTTAGGGAACATGTCGTTCATGGCTTTTTGGAAATTATCTTCATTCACGGTCATGCCGCCCAGGGCGTCCAGGGCAAAATTGTTTATCATCGATTCGTGCACGCGCAGGACCAGGTCGGCCTTAATCGCGCTGGGCGGGGGCGTGGACGCAGCCAGCCGGGAACTGCCAATTTGCAACGATACCGTCTGCAACGCCTGCTTATCGGTGCTGAACCGCAATTGGTCGGGGAATAATTTGTGATCGCACAAAGGGCGGCGGAATTTATTCATGAAATCCTCTTGGGCCTTATCCAGCGTTTCCGCAGCTTTGTCGTCGACGCGCTTGTTCGCCCGCTGCTGGGCATGAAGCGATGCGATACATTCCGCGGTCGGTTTTTGTTGATAGGCTTTTTTCCAGGCAATGCGTTCGATAATTTTCCTCTTGGCTTGAATATCGTTGATGCAGGTTTGCGTGACGGCGTTGGATACCGCCGGGTAGGAAAAGAATCCATATTCATTTATCCAGATCCGTTTGCATGCCCCGATGTGGGTCGTGCCGGTGGTATAAATGCACACCGGGCCGTGAGATCCGACCGTTGTGCTGTACGCGGTGGCAAACAGCAGCGCGTCGATCACGCCCAGGTTGGCGTCGGGACTTAGTTCCGCGGTGGTTTGGCCCACGGTATGGCCCGTCCCGGAAATCGACGTCCCAAGGATTTCATCGCAAATGTCGGTGTTGTCATCGACGGATTCGGCCATGCTGGCGGCGATAAACTCCGCGGAGGCTTCGCCGTACAGGTTCGGTTGGTTGAACTGACGCTGGACGGCCTGGACCAGTTCCGGCGCCTGTTGAAGGTTTTGCAGCCAACGTATCGATTCGCTGATGCCGAGGGTGTTTTCCGTGGTCGGTTTGACTGCAAAGGACTTTAAATTATTGCTTAGATTATCCAACATGCGTTCGTAGGTGATTTTTGTTTTGGGATTGTCGATGGCTTCGTCCACCTTGAGCAAACGCCATAAGGCCGATCGAACCTCGACAAACCATATCAATCCCAGTCCCTCATTTCCCGAGGCATAACGGCTGGAAACATCGTTCAATGCCTTCTGATCCAGAGCGCCTTCCTTTTGCAACTCTTTTTGCAGCGTTTCCCAAAGCAGAAATTTTTGCCAGTCCTCGCCGTTGGCGCCAGCCGCTTTCAACTGGGTATCAAGCCGGGAAAGGGTCTCGACCAGTTCGGCTTTCACCGACTTGAGGTCCTCTTTGGTTAGCGGGCGGAATTGAGATTTTGCCTCTTGGCAAGCGGCAATGATCCCTTCCAGTGATTCTTGTTTTGCGGGAACCGGTTGATTGCCAACAGCGATGTTTGTTGCAACCGGCATTGATAATAACAACGCCCCCACAAAAATCAGACACGTCCTGTACATGTTCATCCTGATATCCCTTATTATGTGTGGATTGCAAATAGTAATCCGGGTTATAGACACCAAATTTTACTTCTCTAAACTAATGCCACTTTACTAACCGCCGAACTCGACGCCAACCGCCCGTTCACACCAACCGGCAAAGCCGCCGACGGTTGACCAGCTTACCACTTATATCTCTTACCAACAACAGGGACTTGGTAATTAAGGAATTCTGATAATACCTACAAAAATACCTTATACCGAAAATCGGTAATCGCTTTCACACCTCAAGCATTGTATTCACCCCCCAATTGTTGTGATCTATAGGCACCAATCGATCTGACACCTCGGTCTGCGCACCCCCCTGTAAGTATATAAGACCCGGGAGATTGGCTATAGATCGGCGCAACTCAGTATCCTTAACGTCCGCAGTGATGGGAGAGAAAGAAATGAAAAGATCAATTTTTTTAACAGCCACTTTCATGGCAAGCGGTTTGTTGCTTGTCGGACTTTCGATGTGCCTATGTTCCCAGGAGATTGAACCGTTTTGCACGGACGGCCTTGTGGAACATTCCGAAAAAGCAAGCCGCCAGACCGCGTCGATCAATTGGCACGATGATTACGCCCGGGCCGTGCGGATCGCGGAAGGGCAAGGCAAAATGCTGTTGATTTATTTCCGCGATCCGGGCAATCGCGACTGCAATCGTTTCAAGTCGGAAACGCTGGACGATCCCAAGGTGTGTTCCAAGCTGCAAGATTACGTTTGCCTGCAAGCGCCCTTGGACGCCTCGATTGTCGAGGACGGCAAAAAAACGGTCTTATTGGAGCACGATGCCTTCAAGGAAATGCTGGGCAAACCGGGTGTTGCCATTATCGATTATCGGCAACCGGATTCGCAAGTCTACGGCACGGTGGTCAGCACGTTTCCCATCACGGGGAGTCTTTGGTACACGCCGGAAAAGATGGCGGTGATTCTCAACCTGCCGTCCGGCACGCTAACGCAACGCACGCTGATCTACGCCGTGCGAACCCATCCGGAAAAGCCGGCCAGCGCCAATGGCGAACTCAGCCCGTATTTGCTCGAGGAAACGCGGACTCACTCGCAATACCAGGCCGACATTCGCCTTCAAGGACATCACTTTTGGGAATCGCGTTTTCATCGCGTCATGTCGCGGTTGAAAGGCTTGTCGGCCCGCGAGGTCTGCGCCGAGAGTTGGCCGGGCCAGAATCTAGTCGATGCCGCCGAGGAGTGCGTCCATAGTTGGCGGCAATCCTCAGGGCATTGGAGCGCGGTCCGATCGCCCCAGAGTATGTTCGGTTATGACATGAAACGCGGTTCCAACGGCATTTGGTACGCCACGGGAATTTTCGTGGGGAACTAAAGGGCCTATCCAACAATTACTTGGGGACTGTCCCAATATTCCGGACACCATGCTTACATAGTCGGTGAAAATGGGACTGTCCCCTTGGCCAGTATCTTTTTCACTTGCCGTCTTCGATGATTCAAGCCGTTTATGACATACTAGAGAGTGGTTCAATATGGTGTAGCGGATTATATCACAAGGAAATTCACCGGCTGCAAGCAGCCGGGCTAAACGGACGCTACATGATCTCAAACACTGCTCTAGTATTCTCCCTCGATCCGTAAATATCAGTGAATTTCCATTTTTATAATTCATGCCGAATACAGGTAGTATCAACGAGCAGGATGGCATTTCCCGACAGGAATTGTCAAGCATGTAGTACTCGAGTTGCTTTGATTTTTCACCCATTTGCTAATAATATGCCATTTTTCATGTTTTGGATTTATTGATCCTAGTGCATGACTGTAATGGCCGTCACCTCGAACTGTCAAAACATAGCCCATTGGCTTATACAGTAACCATAATTCCTCATTACTGTCGCTATCAAATCTGCGTACTTTAAGGCTGCCTCCAAGATCAAATTCAAAACTTGTCGCTCCGGTTAGTGCGTTAATATGGACGTTGATTAGTTTTTGACCGCTGAGTCTTTGCATTGCCAGATTCATTCGCCGACACGATGATGAACCAGTTACACTATAAGAATCCCGTAGAGTGATTTTCCAATAAGCACAAAAAATCCACAGCCACCAAACACCTTTCACTGTGATACTACGATAAGTCGCCATCTCACGGATTAACCGAGATTTAGATTTTGTGATGAACGGATTGCGACATCTCATGATTGGTTTGCCAAAACTCAATGAAAGATTTACCTGCGAATCATATTTCACCCCCCAACAGAGTTGGTCATGAAGTTGTTCAAATGTTGTCTTAAATGGATTCATTTTTTATACCTGTGAATAAATACAGAACTATTTTGCGATTTGTGAGATAATTATATAAGTCAGGAAATTCAATCGTCTCTCCAGGACGAAGGGAAGATTATTATACCATGCCCGCCCAACGATGAATCTCACCGGGTGCCATTGCTGGCTTTGCCCAGCAGCGCCTTCGGCGTACAAGGGCCATATATGGCCCTTGCTAATTATCCGCAAACGAGAAAAAACCTCTTGAATATTATATCAAATATGATATAATACAAGTGTAACAGTCATAATAAATGTATAATTATAGTATATTATATCAATAATGATATAATTATTGTACTTTTTATTGAATTATTAATAATGTCTATAACAAAACACCCTTATTCCATTCTCGACAAGCGGCGAAAACGACTTGGAATGAGTCGGGCTATTTTGGCCATGCGATCCCAAGTCTCGCAACCGACTGTCACACGAATTTTGACTGGCAAAGAGTCTGCTCCCCGTTTGCCGAATGTCCAGGCAATTGCGGCGGCGTTAGGAGTATCTTTGATTATTGGGGCTAATCTCCGCGTTGAAGAAGATTTAGATGTAAATGAGTTCCGCAGGCGGCAAGCCCTTAAAAAGGCCCGGCGTTTGAACAGTATGATTCAAGGAACCATGGGGCTCGAATCCCAAGCGGTAGACGCACACACGCTCGACGAAATGCTGAATCGCACCGTCAAAGATTTGCTGGTTGGATCAAGGCGCAGGCTTTGGGAAGAATAACCATGTCAACTTGGCAACCAATCCCCGGCGAGACTCCAATAGATCCATCAGGGTTGAAAGTAGCTAATATTACAAATCGAAGGGAATTGAATATTGTCGAAGCCGAAAATATACGCAAGATATTTGTCAAATATCTTGCCGGCAAACCTAACCGTCGGATTGCCCCTTTCAACTTCACTTGGTGTCTAAAACTGCATAGGGAAATGTTTGGCGATGTATGGCAGTGGGCCGGTGTCATTCGGTCTAGAGACGGATTGAACATCGGAGTTCCGTTTCATTGTATTCGCGACCAACTACAGGGTTTATTAAACGATTTGATGAGCTGGGGAGATTATGGAATGGATTTAATTGAGCAAGCGGCTCGGCTTCATCATCGTTCAGTCAAGATTCATCCGTTTGAGAATGGCAACGGTCGCTGGGCTCGAATGCTTGCCAATATCCAGCTTAAACTACATGGGCACGCAATCACCAGTTGGCCGGATAACATCATAGCTGATAGAAGCAATATTCGTGATGAGTACATTGCCACACTTCAAGAAGCAGACAATGGCGATTATAAGCCTTTGATTGAACTGCATCGCCGGTATACCGCTACCAAATAGGCTGGAGGCTCCCGGCATTAGTGCCGGGAATAAACCAATCGATTTTCGTTTACCGTCTATAATTACAAAAGAGTGGGCAATAAATTGCCCACCCCTTGCGAATCACTGTTTACCGTCCACTATTCATCCTTCATCCCTCATCCTTCCGCTAAAACTCTTCAGCCGCGTATTCGCTGAATTCTTCGTAGGGTTTTTGGGCGAAGTTTTCGAAGCGGGTGAACTTGGAGAACCAGGCAAGTTTGACGTTCACGCCGCTTTGGCCGTTGCGCTGTTTGGCCACCATCACCTCGGCCATGCCGGCCGAGCCTGCCTGTTGGGCCTCTTCGCGGTCTTGATAGTATTCCTCGCGGTGGATGAACATTACCACGTCGGCGTCTTGTTCGATCGCGCCGGACTCGCGTAGGTGGCTAAGCCTGGGCCGGTGTCCTTCCTTGCCGGGTTCGGCCTGGCGGTTCAATTGGGCAAGGCAGAGGATGGGGATTTTCAATTCGCGGGACAGAATTTTCAATCGCCGGGCCATTTTGGCCACTTGTTCCTGGCGGGGATCGCGGGGATCGTCGGGCTGGATGAGCTGCAGGTAATCGATCACCAGCAGGCCGAGGTTTTGCTTGCGCTTCATGCGGCGGGCGCAGGCGGCGATTTCGGTGATCGTGCGGGAAGGGGTGTCGTCGACGAACAGCGGGGCCTTGCCCAGCTTGGCCGAGGCCTCGACCAGTTTCCGCCGATCGTCGCCGGACAGGAACCCGCTGCGGAATTTGTTGGCGTCGATGTGGCCCTGCGAGCAGAGCATGCGCTGGGCCAGTTCGAGCCGGGCCATTTCCAGGCTCACGAACAGCGTGGCCACGTTGCCGGTAATGGTCACGTTTTCGGCGATGTTCGTGGCCAAGGCGGTTTTGCCCATGCTGGGCCGGGCGGCAAGAATGACCAGTTCCGAATCGTGAAGGCCGCCGGTCAGATTGTCCAGGTCGTGGAATCCGGTGGGTATGCCCACGCCTTCGCCGTGCTGGAGCCGGGCGTCGATGCGGTCGAAGGCCTCGACCAACAGGTCCTGGATGTTCGTTACCTGATCGACGGAGCGCTGATCGTGCACGGCGAAGATTTTTTGCTCTGCCCGGCTGACGATTTCATCGGGCTCGACCGTGGTATTGTAGGCGTCGCGGAGGATTTCGGTGCCGGCATGGATCAGATCCCGCAGCGTGGCTTTTTCGCGGACTATCTGGGCGTAATAAACGGCGTTGGCCGCGTAAGGTACCGATTGGGCCACCTCGGCCAGGTATGCCGCCCCGCCCACGGCCTCGAAATCGCCCGCCTGCTTGAGTTGCTCGACCAGGAGCATGGCGTCGATCCGCTTGCCGGTCTCGTGCATGGCCAGCAGGTGGCGATAGAGTTTTTGGTTGGCGTCAGCGTAAAAATCCTCGGCATGGAGAATCAAGGCGATTTCATCGCATAGATTGCAGTCCAGAAGCAGGCTGCCGATTACCGCCTTTTCGGCGTCCAGATTCTGCGGCGGAAGCCGGTCGAGGATCTCGGATGTCAAGCGGCCGGCGGAGTGCGGCGCGTCGGTACGGGCGGACGTGGCCATGGGAAAATGATGAGTGATGAATGATGAATGATGAATTTAAAATATAAACGTGGAAATTATCATAGAATTTCCCGCTGGAATTAGCAACCAACCAATCAGGTGCTTTGGCTGGGAATTGCTGGACCATGTTGGTTTGTGTAAAATTATTTTTATACAAAAGGGGGAAATTGCCCAAAATCCGTTATTTGCCCACTTCAACCTTAGTTTCCGACAAATTCTTCTGTATAGAAATATGTTTGTCGATCCGGTAGTATAATTACATTCCATGACCGCTTGGCTCGATACCGAAACGAAGGCTCTATTACAACACTCTCCGCCGGAAAAACTCGCGCCTTCCGATACGGCTACTTTCGGGCTTGTGTTGCTGGCGATCCAAGGCCAGGAACAAGAACGCCTCACGAAAGCTGTTGGGCGCATTGTGGGCTCTTCTCCGGATGAGGCGCGAGCAATTCTCGATCGTCTCATGCCCATGACCTTGAAGCATGGCCTCTCTCAAGAGGATGCCCTGCTGGGCCAATTCGAATTGATATCCTGTGATGCGGTCTCGGTATTTGTGGCCGATGAGGTCATCGCGGAAGCGACCCAAAACTACTTGGCCGATCTATATGGATTGCTTCTACAAAGCCAGGAATTCCAGTCCATCTCTATCCGAATAGAACACATTCCCTTGAATGATAAGGGCGCGGAGTTCCTGCATCGGTTTGTCGGCCGAGCGGAAATCTCCTTGCCATTGGAATTGGAGGTAATGCGAAAGAAAGCCCGCATAATGCAGCACTGGGCTGCCAAGATAGGTGGCCGCTTGACGATTATGGCGGAGACTTAGCCCAATCAATACACAAAATCAACCACCCCTCGGCTTATGGATGAGCAAAATCAGCGTCCTAGCGATTCGTTATTTTGCCGCGTTTTCTTCGTCGGTCACTACCGATGGGACGACCCAGATTTTCACTTCGGCGTCCACGTTCGAGCCGAGGTGAATTTTAACGGTGTACAGCCCCAACTCCTTGAGCGGGCCTTCCAACCGCACCTGGTCGGTGGCGATGTGAAAGCCGGCGCGTTTCAAGGCGTTGGATACGTCCACGGCATTGACCGATCCGTAAAGGTGGCCCTCGTCGTTGGCGTTGGCCTCGATGGTAATGCTTTGCCGGGCCAGATCGGCGGCAAGGCCTTGCAGGCCGGCCATGCGGGCCTTTTCGATGGCATCCAATTGCGCCCGGTGTTTTTCCACCATTCGCTTGTGGTGATCGGTGGCGATCGTGGCCAGGCCTTGGGGAATTAGATAGTTCAAGGCGAAACCGCGGCGGACTTCGACCACGTCGCCCTGCTTGCCCAGATGTTCCACGGGCTGAATCAACAGCAATTCCACACCGCCGTGCGGCCCCTTGGGCAATCGCTTGCCGCGACGCCGAATTTTATTTTGTACTGGTGTTTCTGCACTTATACTTGCCATGGGATTTTGCCTTGCATTTATAGGAAAACCTCCCGGAGCAAGCTCCGGGGCTAAACGAAGGATACATAACATTAAATAAAATTAAAACGGAATATCTTCTCCGCCGGGCGATTCGGTGGGCGGGGGGCCGAAATCTTCGGGCGGGGCGGGCTGGGAGTATTCGGAATCCTGCCGTGCGGCGGGCTTGCCGGCCGGGGCGGCGCCCGGGCCGCGGCCTTCGCCCTTGGCCCCGAGCATTTGCATGCGTTCGCATACAACTCTCAGCTTCGAGCGTTTCTGTCCGTCTTGGGTTTCCCAGGAGTCGAGTTTTAACCGGCCTTCGATCAGCACCGGCGATCCCTTGCTTAGATATTCACCGGCCACTTCGGCCGTGCGACCCCAAAGAACGACGTCGACAAACGTCACTTCCTCGATCCATTCGCCGTTGGCGTTTTTCCGGCGGTCGTTGACGGCCAGCCCGACGTCGGCCACCGCGGAACCGCTTGGAATGTAGCGTATTTCCGGGTCGCGGGTCAAATTTCCGACCAGGATGACGCGATTAAAACTGGCCATGATTATTTACTCCTGTTTTTCCCTCTTATTCCTCTTCAATCGCTTCAACTGCGTCGATGCTGACCGCCAATTCCTCGGGGTCCAGTTCCACCGAGGCAATGATTTTATCCTTGACAGGGGGGGCCTCTTCGACCGGGGTCACTACCGGGGCCGATCGGGCATGTTCGACCAAGGCGTCCACTATGCGGGGTTCGACCTTCAGGAACAATCCCCGCAACAGGTTGTCGTTGATCTGGCATTGCTTCTTAACTTCGGCCAATTGGTTGGTATCGAGCCGGAAATAGATCAGCCAATAGGTCCCCTTGCGTTGTCCTTTGATGGGATACGCCAGGCGGCGTTCCTCCCATAGCCGGCTGACCAGAATTTCGCCGCCAAGCTTTTGGATCAAGGCGGGAATTTGGCCCGACACCCCATCGGGATCGTGTCCGTAGCGGTTCGAGTCCAAAATAAACAAGCCTTCATAGACGTTTTGAGCCAAAGCATCGCTCCTATTGGAAATAATCGTTATTCATTACCGCGACCGACCAACCTTCGGTTGGTGCCCGTCGCGGTTTTACAATTTTTTTACCCACAAGCGCGACCAGTGGTCGCGGCTAAACTAATCTCAAATCTCAAATCTCAAATCCCTAATCCCTAATCCCTATTAAACTGATTCATACACGATTCGATGCCGTCGCGGGCCCAGGCGGTTACCGCCTCCACCGTCCGGCGAACGGCTTGTTCAATTTGCGGAATTTCCTCCACGAAAAATTTACTGAGCACGAAGTCGGCCCAGTCGCAAGTTGCCGGGGGCGATCCGACGCCCATGCGCAGGCGGGGGAAATTCTCGCTTCCCAAGCGGCGGATAATATCGTCCAGCCCTTTTTGTCCGCCCGAGGACCCTTGCGTGCGAATCCGCAATTTGCCCAGCGGCAAATT
>JBEKGL010000028.1:0-15222 GCA_050012815.1 Thermoguttaceae bacterium | reverse complement strand
ATTACGCGCACCAGGCAATGGCTGCTCACCGAGCAGCACGCGGATGGTTCCTGGTGTGCGGAACTGGAAGGCGATACCCTTACCGAAACCGAAACCATCCTGCTTCTGGCCTACTTGGGCCGGGAAAACTCCGATCTGGCTCGACGTGCCGCCGCTTATATAGTCGAAAAACAGCTACCCGAGGGCGGCTGGGCCATGTATCCGGGCGGAAAACTGGCCATAAGCGGCAGTGTGGAAGCCTATTTCGCCCTGAAACTCACCGGACACGACCCCAGCGCCGAGTACATGCAGCGGGCGCGCGAGGCGATTCTCGCTCACGGAGGGGCAGATGCCGTTAATAGCTACACTCGTTTCTTTCTGGCCTTGCTGGGGCAAATTTCTTACGAGCAGTGCCCGGCCGTACCCCCGGAAATCATGCTTCTGCCCAAATGGTTCCCCATCAACATATATGACGTAAGCGCCTGGTCGCGGACGATTATCGTGCCCCTGTCGATTATTTCCGCGTTTCAACCCGTGCGGAAAATCGATCCTCGCTTGGGCATCCGTGAATTGTTCATCCGCGAACCGGAAAATTGGCCTCCTCTAAGGTGCCCCGGCCTGAAAGGCGGCACCGGAGTGTTGAGTTGGGATCGCTTTTTCCGAACCATCGATAATCTTTGGAAATGGTGCCAACGTCATCGTTTTCTCCCCTTAAGACGCCGGGCGATTGCCGCCGCGAAAAAGTGGATGCTGGAGCGTTTCCAGGAAAGCGACGGCCTGGGAGCGATTTATCCACCCATTGTCTGGAGCCTCTTGGCCCTTAAGTGCCTCGGTTACACCGACGATAGTCCGGAAGTCCTGCAATGTATCAAGCAATTGGAAGACCTAGTGATCGAGGACCCCGAAAACGACACCGCCCGCGTTCAACCCTGCAAATCCCCGGTCTGGGACACCGCCATAACGCTTCGGGCGTTATCGGCCGGCGGCATTGGCAACGATATTCCCTCCATTCGTCGGGCAATCGCCTGGCTCTTAAACCGGCAAATTTCCCGACCCGGAGATTGGGCTGAAAAAGTTAAAATCGAACCCGGCGGATGGTGCTTCGAGTACGCCAATGCCTTTTATCCCGACGTTGACGACACCGTTATGACCCTCATGGCCCTCCACGTTCACTTGGACGATAGGCTCGACACTACCGGCTCCCTGCCGCCCGCCTTGCGTTTAATCTCCGAAACCGACGACTGCAAAAACGGCCCAACCGACAGCTTCGAAAATGATATTATCACCTTGGAACAAACTGTCCGGGCAATCCAACGCGGCGAGCAATGGATTCTGGCCATGCAAAACAACGACGGCGGCTGGGGCGCATTCGATCGCAATAACAACCGCGAATTTCTCTGCCATATCCCCTTCGCCGATCATAACGCCATGATCGATCCCAGCACTCCGGATATGACCGGCCGCGTGCTGGAGGCCTTGGGCAAATTAGGCCGCCGCCTGGGCGATCCGGCCGTGGACCGGGCCGTGGCCTATGTCCGCCGCGCCCAGCAGGCCGACGGCAGTTGGTTCGGACGCTGGGGCGTCAATTACATCTACGGCACCTGGCAGGCCATAACCGGACTGACCGCCGTGGGCGTACCGGCCGATGACCCTGCCGTGGCGGCCGGAGCCAATTGGCTCTTAGCGCATCAGCAACCCTGCGGCGGTTGGGGTGAATCGCCCGACAGCTACGAGCACCCGCATCTACGCGGACAAGGCGATCCCACCGCCTCGCAAACGGCCTGGGCCGTCATGGGTTTGATCGCCGCCGGCCTGGAACGACATCAAGCCGTAACCCGGGCCGTTCGTTATCTGACCACGATGCAAAACGAAGACGGCACCTGGGACGAACCCGAATTTACCGGCACCGGTTTCCCGCAAGTATATTATCTCCGCTATCACTATTATCCCATTTATTTCCCACTCCTGGCCCTGTCGCAATGGACTTTGAAAGTCCGTCCAAAACAAACCGACAACAAATTGACCGTTTTTCGGCCAAGACCACCCGTCTCCAAAACCCCCGTTTCCGTTAAAATAAATCCCAAACATGTTTTTTCCCGGGCCGAAAATTTCTAAATACATATCCTGAGATTATCAATCCGTCCCCTCTCCGGGCACCGCGCAGCGGTCGGGAGAGGGCTAGGGTGAGGGCATGAGGATTTGCAAGCAAGTACCTTTCGCGGTTTCATACTGAAAACTAAAAACTGATAACTGAAAACTAAATTATCATGCGATTTCCTTTTTCCCTTACCCGTTCCATGGCCGGTTATTTGCTGCGAAAAAAATTCGCCGGCGAAAAAATCTTCCCCCTGGTCCTAATGCTCGAACCGCTCCACGCCTGCAATTTGTCCTGCGCCGGTTGCGGCAGGATTCGCGAATACGCCGATACGATTTCCTGCCGGCTTACGATAGACCAATGCCTGGCCGCGGCGGACGAGTGCGGATCTCCCATCGTGAGCATTTGCGGCGGCGAACCCTTGATTTATCCCGAGATCGACGTCCTAGTCAAAAAACTCCTTGCCCGGCGAAAACACGTCTATCTCTGCACTAATGGCCTGCTGTTGGAAGATAAACTCCTCAGCTTGGCGCCCGACAAACGCTTGTTCATCAACGTCCACCTCGACGGCATGGAAAGCACTCACGACCGGCTGGTGCAGCGCGAAGGCGTATTTTCGGCGGCCGTTCGCGGCATCCAGGCCGCCAAAAAAGCCGGCTTCATGGTCTGCACCAATACGACCATTTATAAAGACACCGATATGCACGAAATCGCCGTGCTCTTCGCATACCTCAGCGAACTGGGCATCGACGGCATGATGATCTCGCCCGCCTACGGCTACGAAATTGTCTCTCAAGCCGATCCCCAAGCCGCCCGGGAAATTTTCATGACCCGCCGCGAAATCCACGAAAAATTCCGCTTCGCACATAAACTCCTAAGCCGCTTCAAACTCACCGCCTCGCCCGTATACCTGGAGTTTCTCCGCGGACGCCGAGAATTAAAGTGCGCTGCCTGGGCAAATCCAACCTTCAACGTCCGCGGCTGGCGCGGCCCATGCTATCTACGCGGCGACGCCCATTACCTTACCTACCGCCAACTCATCGACATAACCGACTGGAATCGCCTCGGCCCGGGCAATGATCCCCGTTGCGAAAACTGCCTGGTCCACTGCGGTTTTGAACCCGCCGCCGTACTCGCGGCCAATAAACGAATTCTCGACATCCTCCGCATGGCCGTCTGGCAAATGAGGTAATGTCCAACCTGGAAATCAAACCCTGCCATTTTGGAGTCGTCTTTGCCCTGGGCATCGAATCCGGCGGTTTTGAAGACTTGCTTGCCGGAGCGATTCGCATCCGAGGCAGCGGTTTTTTCATCAAGGAAGGCGGATTAAAAGGCCGACGCGTGGCGATTATCCGCTCCGGCGCCGGCCTGGAAAATGTCGCCCGGGCAACAAAAGTCCTCATCGACGGCCATCACCCCAAAATTGTCATCTCCGCCGGTTTCGCCGGCGGCCTTGATCCCGCGCTTAAACGCAACGATATTCTTATTGCCGACAGTGTAATCGATCCCTCCGGCCGACAAATCATTATTGGCCAATCGCCCACGCCGCCCAATATTTCAACAAAAACACGAACACTCGACGTTTCAATCGAGGGGCAGACACTTCAGTGTCCACTCGATTATACTAAACTCGCTTGGCTCGGCCTCCACTTCGGCAAACTGCTTTCGGTCGATCATGTGGTCCGAGAGCCTGCCGAAAAACAAGCCCTCCATCAGCAGTATCAAGCAATGGCCGTGGACATGGAAACTTATGCCGTGGCTGAAGTCTGCCGCCGTTGCGGAGTGCCGCTCTGCGCAGTCCGCATTATCCACGACTCCGCCGCCGACGTACTGCCGCCAGACGTCGAACGGCTAATCCGTCAGAAAACCGAAGCCGCCCGCCTGGGCGCGGCCTTGAGCGCAATCTGGCGCCGCCCGGGGAGCGTCAAAGACCTATGGGCGCTAAAAGAAAAATCGCTCGTCGACTCCGCCCAATTGGCAAAGTTCATCGCGCGATTGATCGAACAGTAGTAAAGTAGGAAATGTGAAAATTAATTAAAAATTACTCTCCACTCTTCACTCTCCCCGCTCCACTCTCTTTTGCCGTCTAGGCAGGCAGATAACAAACTTGGCCCCTTGCTCCGGCCGGCTTTCCACGTCTATGCGCCCGCCGTGGTTGGTCACGATCCGCCAACATTTCGAAAGTCCCAAGCCCAATCCGCGGCCGGCCTGCCGGGCTGAGTAAAAAGGATCGAAGATATGGCGGTGTTGTTCGGGCGTGATGCCAGGCCCGTCGTCCGTTACGCGAATCATCACGTTGTCGCCGTCGGGGAGTAGATCGATTTCAATCTTTCCGCCGTGGCCCAGGGCTTCCAGAGAATTCTGACATAAGGCCCGAATTGCCACGGTCAACTGCACGGCGTCGGCCTCGATTTCCAGTGGGCCGGGATGCCCTGATCGGCTTAACGCGGTTTCCTGACCGGCGGCGGCCGCTTGGAAGTCCGTTATTATCTCGTTGATGATTTTAGCCGCGTCGGCCAAGGCGAAATTCGGCTTTGGCGGCCGGGCAAAGAGCATCATGTCGGCGATCATCTCGTAAATCCGCATCGCCTGCGAATTGACAAGCGCAAGCGACCTGCGCCGCTCGGGGTCCGACTCCGTGCGCAAGAATAGTTGAGCCCGCCCCGCGATTATCGTTAAAGGATTGTTGATCTCGTGGCCCGCTCCGGCGGCGAATTCGGCCATGGCCTCGAGTTTTTCCGCTTCGACGGCCTCTTGGAATTTATTTTCCAATGTCGCCAGCCTTGCCAGAAGCGTTGTCAACTCCGCCTCGTTCACCGATATGCTCCGGACAAAAATTACGCGCCGGCCGGCACTTCGATGTCCAGATGCGTGCACATCCGTTCGATGAGTTTTTCCACCTCAAACGGCTTGTGCAGGAAGTCGTTGGCGCCGGCCGCCTTCAACTCGCCGATCTTGTCTTCCTCGACCATGCCCGATATGCAGATGATCCGCACGTCGTTCATCGTCTTGTCGCCGCGCACCCGCTGGCAAACTTCCTTGCCGTTGATGTCGGGCAGCATAACGTCGAGCACGATCAGGTCGGGCCGGTATTCCTTGACCATCATTCCGGCGTCGAAACCGTTATTGACCGTGCGCACCTCGAAACGCTGGTCGCGTTCCAATACATCGGTAATCAGTTCCACCAGTTCTACGTCGTCGTCGACAATGAGAATCTTTCTCTTGCCGCTTTCCAAGGCATCGGTGGGAATGCCGTTGTCGCGCATGAACGTGAAAAGCTGCTCCCGTGGAATCCGCCGGAACCGGCTGCCCGGTACGCGAAATCCCTTTAGTTGTCCTGAATCGAAGCAACGAATGATTGTCTGCTGGCTGACCTTGCAAATCTTGGCAGCCTCGCCGGTCGTAAACACAGTTTTCATATTCGTTTCACCATCCCTTGACTAGTTGCTTTAGGCAACGAGCTATAGCGAAGTCGCTGGATTCGTTGTCGGTCGTCGTACCAACGCCTTCTGGTCATCCGTGGAAAAAAGGGGGTTAAATCGCCTTGAATTCGCCGTATTCGCAAATCTCTTACTTCACTACGCTGCGTATAAATAACAGGCTCATCCGGTCCTTCCGACATTACCGAACTTACCAATCGGGCTTAATTATAGCTATCTTCCCGTTCCTGTCAATATGAGTCAAAAGTTTGTAAGTCTATTAACCACAAGACTTTATAGATTTTGACGCCATTATTATAATACAATTTTTTGAGTCCAGGCAAAGTAGGGCAATAACGAGACTTGGGGATAACGCATAGATCTTGCCGATTGCATGAAACGGGCGAATAAAAAAACGATTCGCCGATCATGCCCCGCATGGTGCACGCTCACCGTCCACCGTTCACTGTCTGCTGACCACTGCCCAGTTTCTCCTGGCCCCTTGTCCCATGCAAGTGAATCAGCAAGACAGCAATATCCGCCGGGGTGATTCCGCTAATCCGGCCGGCTTGAGCTAGGTCCGCCGGCCTGATCCGAGCAAGTTTTTCCCGCGCCTCCTGTCGCAAATGCGGTATCGTGTTGTAATCCAAAACACCCGGTATCCGCCGCGCCGCCAAACGCTGTTGCCGTTGGATGTCGATCTGCTGCCGAGCAATGTATCCGGCATATTTGGCATCGTACTGCACCTGCCGGGCAACCTCGCGCGATACCTCGCTTAATTCCGGCAACCTGTCGGCCAAGTCTTTCCAGGCCGCTTCCGGACGTCTCAATATCTTGGCCAACGAAATCGATCCTTCATGCGTGTTTTCCAAAAGTTCCGTTATTCGCTCGATCTCCTGTTTTTTAGCTTGGAACTTATTCCATCGCTGAGCGTCCACCAGGCCCAAATCATGAGCCAGAGGCGTGAGTCGGCGATCGGCATTGTCCTGCCTGAGCATCAAGCGATATTCCGCACGGCTGGTGAACATCCGATACGGTTCGTCCACGCCCCGGGTTGCCAGATCGTCGATCATCACCCCGATGTAAGCCTGGTGCCGCGCGAGCACAAGCGGTTCTTTTCCATGCAATGCGAGCACTGCATTCACGCCCGCCATCAATCCTTGAGCGGCCGCCTCCTCGTAGCCCGTGGTGCCGTTTACCTGACCCGCCAGATATAAGCCGGCCACGCGCTTGGTTTCCAGCGAAATCTTCAACTGATCGGGCGGAAGATAATCGTACTCAATGGCGTAACCATAGCGGAGTATTTCGGCTTTTTCCAAGCCGGGAATAAAACGCAGCATAGCCTCTTGCACGTCGCGAGGCAAACTCGTCGACAGTCCGTTGACGTAAACCTCGTGCGTATGCCTTCCCTCCGGCTCCAAAAACAATTGATGCCGCGTCTTGTCGGCAAAGCGGACAATCTTCGTCTCCAGCGAAGGGCAGTATCGCGGGCCGGTCGATTGAATCTGGCCGGTATACATTGGCGCCCGATGCAGATTCGCCCGCACCAGTTCGTGCACCGCCTCATTTGTATATGTTATCCAACAAGGGATTTGCTGGCACTCGATCCGATCCGTCATGAATGAAAATGGTTCAGGCTCATCATCGCCGCCTTGCAGTTCAGTCTTGGAATAATCGATCGTGCGTCCGTTTATCCGTGGCGGCGTGCCTGTCTTAAAGCGGCTTATTGTGAAACCCAACGCGGCCAATGAGCGGCTTAATCCCACATATGTCGGCTCGCCCATGCGACCGCCGGGCATGGTAGTCTCGCCCACATGCAATAAGCCCTGCATGAACGTGCCCGCGCACAAAATAACCGCCTTCGCGCGATACACGGCATCGCCCAACACGCGTACGCCAACCACGTGCATTGTCCCGCCGGACTGTTCGGTGATCAGATCATCGGCCGTATCTTGCCGCAACACCAATCCCGGTTGCGATTCGACAATTCGTTTGATTTCCCGTTGATAAGCCCATTTATCGGCCTGCGCCCGCGGCCCGTGCATGGCCGGCCCCTTGCTCCGGTTCAACATGCGGAACTGGATTGCCGTGGCATCGATCGCCCGCCCCATCGCCCCGCCCAAGGCATCGATTTCGCGCACAATATGCCCTTTGCCCACGCCGCCAATGGCCGGATTGCAACTCATCTGCGCGATAGTATCCAGATTGCTAGTCAGCAGCGCCGTCTTAGCTCCCATCCTAGCCGCCGCCAGCGCAGCCTCAGTACCAGCGTGCCCGCCGCCAATAACAATTACGTCGAAATCATATTTATGAGATAACATAGGATATAATATACTATATCCTGTCGGGTGGTATCCAGAGGATGCGATTTATCGTACATCGTATGCAAACCGCGACCACTGGTCGCGGATTTTCAATTAATTTTGTGCGTTTGTAAAGCCGCGACCAGTGGTCGCGCTGCGGCGCCTATTTGGTTACGGGTCATAATAAAAACGAATACGGCCGTCTCGTTCGGCCTCGCCGAATATTGTGCTGTTCGATGTAATTTATCACGCTTGACCAACAATCCTCATCAAAAATGTATGAACACCACTTACCTTTGCACCAAACCGGTCCTTTATGATTAGTTTTGGCGTGGATCATTTTTGTGGTTTTATCGGCGATCCATTTTGCGGTCTTGTCTATGTCTCTGCCTCTGTAGGGAATGAGGAGATGTATATGGGTTG
This sequence comes from Thermoguttaceae bacterium, assembly GCA_050012815.1. Taxonomy (GTDB): domain Bacteria; phylum Planctomycetota; class Planctomycetia; order Pirellulales; family Thermoguttaceae; genus JBEKIK01. Next base: position 7,003 of record JBEKGL010000028.1, on the reverse strand, counting down.
GCTCAATTGCAGCAGCCATGATTGCTAAACCGCCGGCGGTAGTTTTGATACACTCACCCAAGGTGGCGGCAACGATATCAATCATTGCATTTGAAAAACGGACGGGATCATGCTTCATTCTCTCTTCGGCCATGCGATTGCGCACGGGATCGCCGGGGTGCAGCATGTGCGGCTCGATATAGCCGATTTGGTCATCCCAGGCATCGGACCACGATCCTCGATCATCTCCGGGGAGCCATTGGCCGTAGGCTGATTTCACGAAATGGTAGCCAAGGGTATTTGCCATGGCAATGATTATAATGGCTCGACACGAGCGCGACCACTGGTCGCGGCTTTACAATCACACAAAAAATGAAAAGCCGCGACCAGTGGTCGCGCCTGTGTTATGCCGCTTTGTCGATCAGGGCGGTTGGGCATTTGATTTGGAAAAGGCCAAAGAGTTCTTCTTGCGTCAAGCCCAGTTTTTGATGTGCGGCGGCGTCGGAGAAGATGGTGTCGAAAAGATCGCGTTTCTCTTGCAGAATCCGCTCGATGCGCTCTTCAATCGTATCGAGCATCAAAAATCGCGTCACGTACACCGGCCCGTCTATGCCGATGCGATGCGCGCGATTTATGGCCTGATCTTCGACGGCTGGGTTCCACCAGCGGTCGAAAAGAAACACGTAATTGGCCATTTGCAGGTTCAAACCCACGCCGCCGGCGCCGTAGGTCATAAGTAACACGTGGCTGAAATCGTCCGAGCGGAATCGCTCGATGATGCCGTCGCGCCGGCCGGATGGAATCCGCCCGTGATATTCCAGCGGGCCGAATCGGGCTAAATGCCCGCTTAGTTTTTCAATCGCGCCCACCCATTGACTGAAAACAATCGCCTTGCGTCCGCTTTGGGCGATTTCTTCCAAATCGGCCTCCAATCGCTCAAGTTTTGTGCTGGCCCCGGTGGCGGGATCGAAATTGCAGATCTGTTTTAATCTCAAAATAAGTTCAAAAACGTGCCGAATGGTCGCCGACATGCCCAACTGCGTCAATCGCAGCACACCCTCGTCCTCGGCCAACGTGTAGGTTTCGCGCTGTTCGGGCGAAAGGTCCAGTTGTTCGTCGTGAACTATTCTAGGCGGCAGATCGGCGAGCACATGGTCTTTTGTCCGCCGCAAAATATAGTCGCTTATCGTGCGGCCCATTTTCCGCGGCTTCATATCCGGCGAAAGAAATCCCGGGGCAAGAAACTCAAAAATGCCCACCAGGTCGTCGGTGCTGTTTTCCACCGGCGTGCCGGTCAAGGCCCAACTCCGCTTGCGCGAAATCGAACGTACAACCTGGCTTGTCGCGCCCAAGCGATTTTTGATCCGCTGCGATTCGTCAAGCAGCACCAAATCGAAATTCGCCGGCTGATTATTCTCAAAGATATCCCGATCCCGCAGGAGAATTTCATAATTGGCGATCCTAATCGGCACGTCCGGCATTTGCCATTGCCAGGTGCGTTTGGCCTGATCGCCTTCGATCGCCATCACCGGCACTTCAGGGGCCCACTGTTGAAATTCCCGCTGCCAATTGGTCACCAGCGCCTTGGGACAAACCAACAGCACGCGGCGGACTTCTAGCCGGTGTAGCAAAAGTCGAATGGCCGTGATCGCCTGCATGGTTTTGCCCAATCCCATTTCATCGGCCAAAATGGCGGCGTGCCTGGGATATAGAAAGGCCATGCCCTCGAATTGATACGGGTACGGCCGGCAGGGAAACGTCAATGCCCCCTGGCTTAACAGCGACTCCAACGACGGCTGCAACAGGTAATGCAGCCGGTCTTCCAGCTTGATCACGTCGCCGGGCGGTTTGATGCGGGTCGAGTGAGCCGATTGCCGAGATATCGGGACGACCGATTGTTTCGACGGACGCTTCGCGGCCGCATCGGCCGGCGCCGGCTTTTCCGCCGGATCCGGGAAGATAAAACTTCGCACGCGAACGGCCGTGCATGTAATGGGAATAGTTATCGCCCGAGGCACATTGTCAATAACCGGCAGCGAGATTACCACTGGTTTGGCTGGGTACAACTGATCGCTTAAATCAATTGTTCTAATTACAGAATCAACCTGCAAATCCACGCTGAACACGGCTGGAAATGAAAGTCCCTGCCAGGAAAATTGCCGCATCGGTTCGCTCGGGTTCAGACCATTTGCGTCTTTGTTCATCGCACGGCCTGTTGCGCCTCTTCAATGGCTTCGCGAATACGCCCGAAAGGCTCGGACAGATCGAACGCCTCGACCAACTCGCTAAGCCGCTGTTGGATTACTTGCCGCTGATCTTCGGCCCTTGCAGGCAAGGCCAGTCGATTGCGGCCCAATTCGAAGGTCAGCAAATTCGGCCCGTTGCCGTGAGGGCGGTCGATGCGGAGGATTTTATGCTCGCTCTCGATCGTGACCGATTGCTCAGGCGGAAGCACCAACACCACGGGCCAGGAAACATACTGACGGACCGCCAATGCCGGCTCGCAATCGGTGCAAACCACTAGCGGCTCATGGCCCGACTGCCTGAGCAACGTCTGCCCAATCTGCTCGCCGTAGAGGAAGTTCTCCAGCGTCGGCCCGTATAGAATTTCTTGCGCCCGATTAGGCTTGATCGGCGCAGTACAATGGAACTCCAAGGGAAGTCCCGACATATTCAGAATTAAATACCCGCCGAAAAATCCATGCTGCGGATTATTGATTATTGTCAAAAATCCCAGCACCGGCTTTGATTTCCTTTCGATGCTGCTCATGGACCTGCTCTATTTTCTTTATGTTATCCAGACTGTGCAATCCCCGAGCATTACTTCACAGGCAGAAGTAGCCTTCAGGGGGATCGGGTACAGAGCAACAACGACTTTAACGGCAAGGGTGCGGAATTATCTTTTCCGGCCCTTCGGGTTGATTATAAATGCCCTAACTATAAGTACGTCAAGATGTTAGGGCCATTTTTATCAACCGATTCCATAAGTGGATTTTTGGATTTTTCCGGCAAATATCGTAGCGCGGGTACTCGACTTTTTATGTGATTTCTGGTTATACTGGATTTGAATGGAATGTTTAGATTCAGGGGATACTTATTATGAATCAAGATCAAGCACGCACTCGTCAACCACTATATAGTCAAATCGACGTTTCACCCAACGCCTATCCTCCGGCGCCTCAGTCCGCCCGCGGCGAAATTGCCGAGCAGACCAGGCTCTTGCGCGAACTGCTCTCGGCACAGGATCGGCAAAACGAACTGATCGAGGAATTGGTCAATCAGCTTAGCGCAGCGGGAAAACAACGCGCCACCGAACTGGGACAATGGAAACAAGCCAATCCGCATTTGGCGCGTAGTTGCCGCATAGCCACCGAGGCCCTCGGCAAGGTGCAAACCGAATTCCTCGAAACTCTTACCCAGGAAATCAGCACTAATTATGAGTCGCTCATGGACGGCGAATTCATGCTCAACGAATTTGTCGACCGTTTTGGCCCGCGCATGGCCCATTTAAACAGCCTGCTGCAAGTCCTTTCCCAGCTAAGCGCCATGCCCAACCCGACCAATACTCCGAATACGCCCTGACGTCGGCATTTATCCCCGGCACTCGTGCCAGGATATTTTTCTCTAATGACGAAAATAATACTATTCCGCGGGGCGGTATTCTCTCTGCTCGTTTCGTCATTTATTTTATTTGTTTCCTGCGTCTCGCGTACTCCAACCGACGTCTCCGATAATTCCACCGGTCCTAAACCGGTGATGGTTCCTTATTTATCGAACGATTCCTGGCCGCTTTTTCGCGGCGACGCCCAAGCCACCGGCGTGGCAAAAAGCAATATGCCCGAAAAACTGGAACTCCTCTGGCGCTTCACTCCGCCCAAAGGCCGTTTCGAATCGACCGCCGTTATCGCCGACGGCATTGTCTACGTCGGCTGCTTGGACGGAAATCTCTATGCCCTCGATCTGGCTTCCGGCGAAAAACGCTGGAGCTTTTCCACTAAATCAACATTTAAAGCCTCGCCCGGCGCCCATCGGCAGCGCGTGTTCATCGGCGACACCGACGGACGGTTCCATTGCATCGATGCCGCATCCGGCAAAGAGTTGTGGTATTTCGATACCGACGGTGAAATCGATTCCAGCCCGAATTTTCACGGCAATCATGTAATCTTCGGTTCGCGGGATTACAATCTCTACTGTCTCGATATCGCCGCCGGCAAGTTGGCGTGGAAGTTCGAATGCGACTACGAGATTCGGAGCTTTTGCACCGTGCTCGATGGCCGATGTTACGTGGGCGGTTGCGACGGTAAATTATATGTCCTCGATCTAAAAACCGGAAAGAAGCTAAGCCAGGTGGAAATCGATTCGCCCACCGGTTCAGCTCCGGCCATTTTTAACGGCAAAATCTACTTGGGCGACCAGGCCGGAGACTATTATGCCATCGACGCAAAACTATGGAAAATTTTGTGGCGCCGCCGGGCCGAAAATGAGGTGGCGGAGAATATATCTTCGGCCGCCGTTACGGCGGATGCGGTGATCGTCGGCTCGCGCGACAAGCTCGTCCGCGCCCTGGACCCTAAAACCGGCCTGCCTTTGTGGACCTTCACTACCAAAGGCCGCGTCGATAGTTCGCCGGTCGTTGTTGGCCGGCGTGTTTTCGTGGGTTCAGCCGACGGCCGCTTGTACGCCCTGGATATCAAAACCGGCCGAAAACTCTGGGACTACCAAGCCGGCGGCGCAATCCTCGCCTCCCCCTCCGTCGCCGCCGGGCGACTTGTAATCGGCACCACCCAAGGCGACCTACTCTGCTTCGGGGAAAAATAGAGTGCAGGTCAAAAATAATCATGTGTCAGTCAAGTATTGGCATGGGTTTTTCGTAAAACTAATCAGACAAACTAATTGTGTCTTTTATACAAGACAATTTTAGCAAGGTGGGGGTAGACTCGAATTCTTAAATCTTGCTATAATTTTAACAATAGATCAACATTTACGTATGCTCTCATTTTTATTCTCATTTTTTTATTCGCATTGCGGAGAAAAGGGGGGAATATGCTATCCCGCATTTCCAATGGAGTTAGCCGCCCAAAACGCGCTTTTACACTGGTTGAGTTGCTCGTGGTTATTGCCATTATAGGCATTTTAATCGCGCTTTTATTGCCCGCCATCCAAGCTGCCCGGGAAGCCGCCAGGCGGCTGGAATGTAGAAATCATCTCAAGCAACTTGCGATGGGCTGCATAAACCATGAGAACGTACAAAAACATTTCCCCACGGGAGGCTGGGATTGGCATTGGAATGCCGATCCCAATTGCGGATATGGCCGCCGGCAACCAGGCAATTGGATGTTCAATATCCTGCCCTGGATAGAGCAAAAAGGGGTACACGACGCCGCGATCGGTGCAACAGGCGCTGCAAAGAGGCATTTATTGTCCATTGGGACCCAAACTGTGTTATCGGAATTGTATTGTCCGACTCGCCGCCCTGCAATTCTTTATCCTCAACTCTCCGGTCGTACCATTGGAGGCAATATGGACTCATATACCCTCACATCTCATACCGACTATGCCGGTAACGCGGGCACTTATGCAGGGAATGCGCCCAATAAAATGTCAGGTTCAAGCTCTTGGTGGGCTCCCCCGACCGGCACCGATGCAGTTACAATAACCATAACCAATTGGCCAAATGTTAATAATAAGGCTAGTGGGGACTTTATGAATGGGATCTTGTTCTGGACTAGCACGATTAAGACCAATGATGTCCGCGATGGAACAGCCCATACCTACTTAATCGGCGAAAAATACATGAATCGAGACCATTATTTGGACAGCAGCGAGTATGCCGATGACTCGCCAATTTTTGGCGGATTTGACTGGGATTTTTATAGATGGGGCGTCAACATTCCACGACAAGACCAGAAAGGTTATACAGACTATGGCATATTTGGCAGCGCCCACGCCTCTACCTTTAACATGGCCTTTTGCGACGGCGCTGTGCGGAGCATAAGTTATGATATCGATCAGCTAACTAATCAATATCTTTGCGACCGCCAAGACGGCCACGCAACCGACGCCTCCAATTTCTAATCATAATTACCTTGGCAGATTAACTCAGATATCTGTCCGCCGCACGCTAATCCCCTATCCCCTACTATCATCCGGTGAACACGGGGTGCGACACCTTGATGCCGCGAACGAGCATTTCAAATTCTTCAGGATTGGGGGATGCGGCGTGGCCTATCTCACGGTCGATCAATCTTCGTTTGTACAGGGCATAAAGGCTTTCCGCAAAGCTTTGCATGCCGTCCTCGCAGGTGCGGACGACGTCGGAGAGCTTGGAGTCGTGGTTTTCGGCGATGAGTTTGCGGACGATGGGAGTGGATATAAGAACTTCCACGGCCGGCACGCGCCTCACGCTGTGGGCCGTTGATTTTATAAGTTTCTGACAAATGATTGCCCGCAAGTTATAGACCAACGACTGGCGGATTATGGGCCGTTCATCCTCGGGAAACAAGTTCAAGACGCGTTCGATGGTTTGCGGCGCGGTGGAAGCATGAACGGTGCAGAACACCAGATGCCCGGTATCGGCCGCTTGCATCGCCGCCCGAAAGGTCTCCGCGTCGCGCATTTCGCCGACCAGTATCACATCCGGATCTTCGCGGACAAAGGCCCTTAGCGCGGTGGCAAAATCCTTGACGTTGGTGCCGATCTCGCGCTGGTTAATCAGGCATTTTTTGTCGGTGTGAAGGAATTCGATGGGATCTTCGATGGTGATTATGTGCGCCTGGCGAGTTAAATTAATGTGTTCCATCATGGCGGCGATTGAGGTGCTCTTGCCGCTGCCGGTAGTTCCCGAAACCAAGACCAGGCCGTCGTTGAAGTCGGCGATTTTGGCCACGATGGGCGGCAAATGCAACTCCTCGAAGGATGGAATGCGGCGCGGCACAATGCGCGCGGACACCGAAATGCCCGACTCTTGCCTATAGACGTTGATGCGGAATCTTTCTCCGCTATCGAGTTCGTAGGCGAAGTCCAC
>JBEKGL010000027.1:0-15704 GCA_050012815.1 Thermoguttaceae bacterium | reverse complement strand
GCCGCCTGGGCGGATCGGCGAAACGTGGACCAAACGGGGGTCGATTGGCAATTCACAACCAGCGAAGCACGGATAAAACTAAAACGATTGTATCCACAAATTCAAATGAATTGAGGTACTAGAGTGTGTTACTGGAAAATTATGCAACATACCCCTTGACATGAGGGTTTGTTCAGATTAAAATCAAAAAAGTCGGTGGGTCGCACGGGTCTGGAATCCGCCCCAAAGGCTGTTGGAAGGTTAGCCTGGGCATAGTTGCATCCTACGCCAGGTTCCAATGGGCTACTGTCATTAAAGCCAACGGGCATTTAAGACATCGGCGACCACACCTCCTTTGTTATTTTTTCATCCCCTCATTGGGTACCAAAATATCAATATAGCTCTTTAAACGTTGCCAAAGCGACAATGTAAGAACATCCGGCGTCTCTACGCGGATTGTCTTGCCATCTTCAGAAAATACCCACACATTATTATTAACATTATCCGTTGAAGGTGCTGTAGAATTCGTAGATGCGATGATCGTACGAGGAAGATTATTTAAGTTGATATCTTGATCGGAAATAGAACTTGGATTTTGAGCCGTTGTTAACGCAGATTGGCTGTTTCCGACACTTAACTTGTGTTTTGTGGATGCATATCGCAAACACATGTTTCCATCCATAACTCCTACTTCGGAAGCGGCGCTCAAAAATATTTGTGCGGCACGTGTACGCCAGCTTTCAGGCACTCCACAATATTTGCCAATAAGATTACCCATAATCGAAGAAGATGGAAGACGACTTCCATCAAATTTCTTGATTAAATACTCAAAAGCAGATGGTTTTGATAGAAATTCAATTCCAGCGATTTTAGATCCATTTTCGCTTGTTTGGAAATAATATTCCCTTCCCAATTCTGTTAAAAAAAGATCAGATGATCCTTCTACAATACCGAATGTTTTAGAACTTGCGGCAAGTTGCGAAAATGATGCGGATCCTTGATCCATATCAAGACCTTGAGCAATTACTGATTTCGGTACTCCGGCCCTCTCTCCTCCATTATTCTTGACAATCAGACCAAGCCTTAGGCATTGTCTAAGGGTGTTAAACGGATATTTCCGCAGGATCAACGGCTTACCAGTGATTTTGGGCATGATGTTATTCTAAATTTTCATAATTATTTGTCAAGAGATATAATTATTTAATTTCTAACTGAAGGTCTAAATATCTCCACTTGTGATTTTTGGGACGAAAACGTTTGCTGGCCGGATTTAATTGATATAAAACATGGTGAAAGCAAACCACATTAGATGGATACCTATTGGAAAAACAAATAATAATGCCATTAGAGGGGGTATTTTTCCCGAATTGGGATAAAAAAGATTTTAGAATAGTAAAACCCGTGACCTTGTGGGGTTGGATTCACGGGCCTTTAGGTTAAAAGCCCGAAGTCGATGGTTAATGGTTATTAGTCTTGGCGGACGCACCATTAACCAGCCTTAGTCAAGCAGAGCCTGACCAATGCTCAAAACAAGAAGTGGGCGAACCATAAATACCACCTGGCCCTATACTTCCTGTACTATAATTTCTGCCGGGTGCATCGGACATTAAAGACTACACCCGCTGTAAAAGCAGGTATTAGCAATGAAGTATGGGGGATAGAGAAATTATTGGAAGAATTGGCGAAGGCAACAACAAACAATTAAGGTATTTTTTGTCGGGGAATTTTTCCTTGATCCGCGGTAGGTTTATCTTGTTGAAATGTCGGGTTTTTAAATGAATCATAGAATTTACCAAACAAAAATCCCCCAATGGCTATAACAATGCCGCAAATAACTGCAATTATTGTTTTTTTTATTAGCCCACTGCGTAATTCAGATTTGTGCTTTTGTAGATCGGGAATAGTTGCTTGTATTCGCTTTTCTATGGTTCTTAATTCTTCGAGAATTTGTTTGTATTTATGAACTTCTTGAATATTTTTATTAGGATCTTCCTTTTTTGAAATGTCTTTATCGCCGCGAACTCTCGCAATGGATTCTGTTATTTCTATTATTTTTGGTCTTAATATTTTATAATAGTCAGGCAAAACCGTGTTAATACAAGTAACGGGATAAGAACTTAGTATAGTTTGAATTGATTCTCGCAAGATTACGGCAAGCCAATCAGCACAATCAAAAAACGCTCGATATTCGTGACCAAGTGTCTTATTAAGACTGCTACGTTGATAATCTTCATCTACTATGCCATCAAGACCAATTTGATTTATTTTGGCCCTAATTGCATGTTCATAAGCATGGCGAAGTTCATTATATGGTTGAAGATATGAACGAAATTCATTGGGTTCAACTTCTTCGCAAAATAAAAAAAGCGATTTGGCTTCATTATGAATTTCCGCAATCACTCGCCAGAGTTGGTCTAGTGATTGATTAGGATCATCTGTATTGGTCAAGGTAATTACATCTGCCATGTAATGAGTTATCGATGTCAAAAAGAATTATAAATATAAAAATAGACAAAGATAGACCAACACAATGAATTGGATGGGTATTTATTGTAACTTACGGAAGTTGTGTATTGAGGACTTTGCGACGACGTTTTTCATATTCGTCATCTTTCCAAATCCTACCAGTGGAAATACGCATACCTCCCCGGAAACGATGCCGATTTTTATTAATTTTATCTATCGTTTCCTTAGTCACTGGACCCATCTCAGGATAGTCTTCCCTGACAAGATCATTCCAATTACGCAAGCTCATATTACTACTCCGAACCATTAAAGGTTGTAATATGGGCGCTAAATTGGGGGGAAATATAGCCGCCGACATGTTACCCGCTGCTGCCGTTATCTTAAAAGTTGGAATCGGTAAAAACGACCCCCACTCTTTAACTATTCAATATATCATATATTCTTGGATGTGGTTGTCAATATCTGCGCGTCCAATGTCAATAGCATTTTTACAAAATTATCGAAAATACCTCTCTTTGGTGGGATAATATGAGATATATCGCCTAGATTTTGCAACCTATTTATGTCATATTTACGTAGGTTAAGTGGGGTTTTGTTCATAAATTAATAGACACCGGAAATGTCTAAAAGGTATCAATAGGTTAGCAACACACTCCTAGGACAGTGCCGAGAAGTGTCTTGTTTTGCTACATTTGTTCAAAAAAGCTGTATTAAAATAAAACAGGCGAGTTGAGGATCACTCGGGCAACAATCCTCAACTCGCCGTTAGTGTTTCGGAAGCACTCGCCTCCGATAGCCGTGATGCCTCTACTCCTCTGTTCCTGAAAGGGGATACTTATCCGGGATTTAACGACTTAACCAATCTCGTATGTGTTACACGTTTTTTAATTTCAAATCCAAACGTGGCAGGACTATTCTCTGTTCCGACCCCGCTTAATCTCACTCAATTGCTCGAAGTCAAGCTAATTGGATTATGATCGATCAAATTAGTAAGCAAAAACCATGCCAATAAAAGGGGCTAGGCCGTCTGCCGCAAGTCGTCAAAGTGAATTTGGTACAAGCGGCGGTAAAGACCCGATTTGGCAAGCAATTCTTCGTGCTTGCCGATGTCCACTATCCGACCGTCCTCGATGACCGCAATCCTGTCGGCCAGGGCCAGAATTGCCAACCGATGGGTAATAATAATGACGGTGCGGTTAAGGATGAACTTTTCCAGCACCTTTTGAATGGCTTGTTCGCTTTCCAGATCGACCTGGCTGGTCGCCTCGTCCAGGATCAGAATCGAAGGATCGCGTAGGATCGCCCGGGCAAGGGCGATCCGCTGCCTTTGCCCGCCGGAGAGCTTATTACCCAACGTGCCGGCCATTGTGTCGTAGCCCTGGGGAAGCTCATTTTCGATGAACCGATGGGCATGGGCTTGTTTGGCGGCCTCGATTACCTGCCCGCGCGTGGCATCCGGCGAACCGTAACGGATATTGTTGAAAATGGTATCGTCGAAAAGCGCGGTTTCCTGGGTAACGAGTCCGATCTGACCGCGTAAATCCTTAAGTCGCATATCGCTCAGACGCACGCCGTCCAGACGGATTTCGCCGGAGTTGGGATCGGCAAAGCGGGGAATCAAATGCGCAAGCGTGCTCTTGCCCGAACCATTGGGACCCACGATGGCGATTGTTTCGCCGAAACCGATCTTGAGATTCACGTCCTGCAACACGTTTTTGCCGGGTTTGTAGGCAAAACTTACGTGTGCGAACTCCAAGTCGCGTTGATGGCGGCCCACGGTTGCGGGATACTGCGGATCGCGGATAGTAGGTTCGCGTTCCAGGCGGTCGAAGATCCTATCGCAGGCCGCGCCGGCGGCTTGCAGGCGGTTGAAGACGTCGGAAAGTTTTCTAAGCGGATCGGCAACTCCTGCCAACAGGCTGTAAAACAGCAGCAATTGGCCGTAGTCCATAGGCCGATCGCACATGCGGATGCCCAAAAAATGCGTTTCCTGGGAAAGGACCAGCCATGCCCCCGCCAACATTACACAGCAAAAGGCGACGATTCCCAGCACTTCGGTAATGGGATGCACAAGGGCGTCGTACCCGGCGATTTTCAGGGCCTTCTTGAAATAATTCTTGCTGTTTTTATGGTAACGGCGGCGCTCCTGGCGTTCGTTGGTAAAGGCCTTCACGATTTTTATGTTGCGGAAGGTTTCCTCGAGCGTGGTATAGATGACGGCCATTTCCTCCATGGCCCGGCGATTCGCCCGCTTGAGCGATTTGGCCAGCCAGCGCACGGCATAACCCGCCACAGGCATAATCAACATTGAAACAAGCAACAGCTTCCAGGAGATCCAAGCCGCGCCTGCCAAACACGCCGCCATTTTCAGCGGTTCCAGTATCGACTTGCCGAAAAGCGTTTCCACACCCGAAGCCACCTGATTCATGTCGTTTGTGAAACGGCTGAGCAAATCGGAGGTGCCTTCGTCGTTAAACGTGGCCAAATCCAAACGCAACGTCCGGCGATAGAAAAGTTTGCGCAGATCGAAGGCGGCAAATTGGGCCATCCGGGCGACAAGTATGCTGTTGATGACCAGAAAAACATCTTTTATAAACGTGCCCGCCAGAAACAGTCCGATAACCAGGGCCATGAATTTGAATGGATTATCGGGCAGATAGTCGTCGATGTAAGGCTTGATCCGGATGTAATAAGACGCGGCCTTTTCTTCCGCTTGAATGCGGCTTTGGGCCTTATCGATGCGCCCATTTATTGCTTGTTGCTCTTTGGGCGCGGCATGGGACAATTCTTTTTGTAAAGCCGCGATTTCGGCGGTTTTATCCGCGGCAGTTTTTTGGGAATCATCGATTTTCCGAGCAATCCAGTGTTGGGGTGATTCGCCTTGAAAAACCACCTCCACGATTGGATAAACCGTACCGATATTCCCTCCCCAAAAGACCGCCGCAATCAAGGCACAAATGATCGAGCTGAAAAAGGTCCAGCGATACCTGATCGCCATGCGTACGACTTTGATGAAATTCATGATGCGTTGTCCATCCGTGGCAACTTGATGTTTACTGCCTATATATAGGGTCCGTTAAGCCCGGCGGGCACCATCGGGCACCGCGGCGCAGCCGTGGTCGGCATGGTCGCGGCCGGCGGCTCTAATCATGGTATCAAAGGGCACTTTTTAGCAAATAGGAGCGATTTGTCCAAGGGCGAATCGGAAACAAAGGAAAAGCAGCCTGCCTAAACCACCCATTCACCCCATAACAGTTCACCGCCCACTGCCCACTGCCCACTACCCACTGCCCACTATCCACTGTTCTATCGCAGTTTTTGCACCCGCGCCATGATTTCCGCATGGCTTAATTGCTGATTAGTGGGGAGGATTACATAGGCGGCGTTATTGCTGCAACAGTCCAGAATAATTTGCATGTCGTTGGGGGCGAAATAACCTTCCACGCAAGGCTCGTGTCCGTTGATAAGAACTCTGGCGCCTACGAGTTCGGCGAACGCGCAGGCGTTTTCCCGGCGCTGATCGCGACCCCAAACCAACTGGAAAATGCCCGATTGCTCGAAGTATTCGCTATAACTGATCTGGCGATTGAAAATGTCCGCGTCGTAGTCTTGTGTGTCGCAGTTTTCCGGAATACTGTGCGAGATGAACTCTCCATGCGGCAAACGCACGGCCAATGGGCAGCTCTGCAAAAAAGGAAGATAGGCCCCCCGGATTCTTTCCGTGGCCGGCCCGTACATCTGCTGCAATCCCAGCCGGAAAAGCAGATTCAGCAGTTGCTTGTTTTTTTGGATGGGGAAATCGGTCAGTTCGGCCAATTCGTGGTTGCCGAGAATAAAGTGTACCCGGTCGGGATATTTGTTTTTCAGAATGGCCACGTCTTCAAGCAGGGTGTGCGACATGCACCCGCTGTTTTGCATATAAAGCGGTCCGCCGTGACAAACCTCTTGCAGCACCAGGTGGCGTCGCGGATGGCTGTCCAGGGCGGCGGTTTTTTTGATGAGATTAAAATTCCGCCTATGCCCGTGCAAATCGCCGGTGATCATTACCTCGTCGGCCGATAACTCGCTGATGACAATGACATTTCCTTCTCTTGTGGGGGTATGCAGATTGGCCTCTGTGGCCTGGGCGAACATGGCAACAATTTCTTCGATGTATTGATCTGAGGCGACCATAAATCAATCTTTCCGCCCGCAATCTCGCGTTAATTTATCTATTTTACGCCACGAATGCAAATGTGTGGGACGAAATCGCTTATATCCATCCTTCCGAATACGACGGTTTTACCGATTTTCTGGATTCTACGGATTGTCGGGCCGATGACAATTCCATAGGGTTTGGCCCTTTCCTAAGTTATCGAACGAAAAGGAATCGTCGGATATGAAACATGCCATCTATGTCGTCCTGGCGTTGACTGTATTGACCTCGTTGACCGGCTGCCTGTCGGCCCACGGCCGAAGGCCGATTGCATGTGTGCAAGGAAGTTGCGCCCAAGCGCCGGAAAACTGCGCTTCATGCGATTGCAAGTCTTGCCAACATTGCTCAAATCCCAACTCGGATCCCAACCAGCAAACCCCTTGCCGTCTATGCGGCGGCCGAGGCTGCCGTCTGTGCCGAGGCGCGGACGCGGGCGAAGCCTATACGCCCGGACCGGCTGCCGGAGCAGTTGCATATCCTTATTATACAACACGCGGTCCGCGCGATTTTCTGGCGCGTAACCCGCAAAGCATCGGTCCGTGAGAATTTGCCACCTCGTGACCGACACTTACCGGCCGAGATTTCCAGGGAGGGGAATCCCGGCCGGTTGCATTCTTCAAAGGATGAACCTCTTGCGATTTCGCACTCTCCGCCGTCCACTGATTACTGAAAACTGATAACTGAAAACCGATTACTCCCGTCGTCATTTTTTTACCCGGCCGTGAACATATACATCGTCGCCGATTTGTTCGATCTCGGGTACATCGATACATAATGCTTCCGACATCCGCGCGATACCGCCGCCCGCGAATGGAACCCGCGCCTGCGACCCGCCGATTATCTTCGGCGCGATAAACGCGTGGACTTCATCTATCTGCCGGGCGTCGAAAAAGGAACCCAGAACTCGGCCGCCGCCTTCTACCAGCACGTTGGTCATCCGTCGCCGGCCTAACTCTTCCAAAAGCGAGTGCAGCCGACCGATGTGGGTCTTGCCCGGACACTCGAACACCTCGCAGCCTGCATCGCCTAGCCGGCGGCAATTCGACGCCGACGCCTCGCTGCCCGCGGCCACCAGCACGGGCACTTCGGCCGCGGTGCGTACCAATTGGCTATCCGGAGAAAGCAACGCTTGGCTATCGAGAACCACGCGCAATGCCGTGCGCGGTCCCGGCGGCCGCGCGGTCAACAGCGGATCATCGCTCAGCGCGGTTTCGCGTCCCACAATAATCGCGTCCATCCGTCCGCGCAGCTTGTGAACCAGTTCGCGCGATTTTTCGTTTGAAATCCAGCGGCTCTCGCCGCCGGCGGTGGCTATTTTGCCGTCAAGCGACATCGCCCATTTGGCGATTATCCACGGCCGGCCGCTCTCAAGAAGTTTCAGATACGGTGCGTTCAGTCGCCGGGCCTCGAATTCGAGCACTCCGACTTCGACCTCCACGCCGGCTGCTTGCAACTCGGCCAGTCCGCAGCCCGCGACTTGGGGGAACGGGTCCTTCATTGCTACCACCGCACGCCGTATGCCCGAGGCCAACACCGCCTTGGTGCAGGGCGGGGTTTTGCCATAATGGCTGCACGGCTCCAGTGTGACGTACAGCGTGGCCCCGGCGGCGCGCGGCCCGGCCAGGCGCAAGGCCTCCACCTCGGCATGTGGACCGCCGAACCGCCGATGCCATCCTTCGCCGATGATCTCCGCACCCCGGGCGATAACGCAGCCCACCATCGGATTCGGCTCGACATACCCCTGTCCGTTGGCCGCCAATTCCAATGCCCGACGTATATGCCAAAGATCAAGATCGGCGTATGACATGGGAAAACCAGGGGGCTGTGAACTGTGGACGGCAGACTAATCATTTAGCCCCCGATGAACACACCGGGGGTTTTGGCCGCGATTTTATGCCGCGATAACGAATAGGGAATTCCATCCCGGATAGTTGATTATAGTTTATACGATAGCTAATTGATATTGCCAATATCAGGCAGATATGTAGATTGATACGGTAAATGGTTTCCGAGATTGATGAAAAAACGCCCTAACCCTGACCCTCTCCCAAAGGGAAGGGAATGGATTTAACCTGGCCCTCTCCCGACCAACCTACGGTCGGTGCCCGGCAAGGGGATGATTTTAATAGGAGAAAAATTATGGCATCGCGGCCTAATGGAAATGGCAAAATGAAAATCGCTCTTAGGAAAAATACCGGCAGGAAATCGCCGGCCACTGCCAATAATGGCAAAGCCAGGAAAAAGAACAAGACCGAAAAAAAGTTGTCCAGGCAACGAAAACCGGACGACATGCCCTTGGAAACCTGGCAGGTGGAACTGCGGCGGCAGTTCGGCCGGGAACAGAAATTCCGCCTGAAAAACCTCGGCCCCGACCCCATCTTCTCCGAGTTCGAGTTGACCAATCCACAAAACAATCGCACCTACCGCGTGGCCATCCGCGGGGCGGCCTTGGGCGAAAACTACTGCTCTTGTCCCGATTATGCCGTCAATACCCTGGGCACGTGCAAGCACATCGAATTCACCATCGACCGGCTCGAGCGCCGGTGCGGCGCAAAAACGGCGTTGGCCTTGGGCCATCAGCCGGTGTACTCCGAAACGTATCTGCAATACGGCGCCCGGCGCGAAGTGGTGTTTCGTCCGGGCACGGAATGTCCCGACGCCTTAAAGCGTCTTGCCCGGAATTACTTCGACGCCCAATATCGCCTTAAACCCGAAGCCTACGCCAAATTTCATACTTTTTTACAAAAGGCCGCGACCGGCGGTCACGAATTTCGTTGCTATCCCGACGCTCTGGCCTTTATCGCACAGGTCCGCGACGGCAATCACCTGCGCCAGCGATTAACCGAAATGTTCCCCCGCGGCATTCGCAGCCCGGCCTTTAAAAAACTGCTGAAAGTGCCGCTTTATCCTTATCAATGTGAAGGTGCCCTGTTTGCCGCCAAGGCCGGGAGATGTTTGATCGCCGACGACATGGGCCTGGGCAAGACCATCCAGGCCGTGGCCGCCGCGGAAATTCTCGCCCGCACCGCGGGCATCGAACGCGTGCTGGTCGTGGCCCCCACCTCGTTGAAACACCAGTGGAGCCAGGAAATCGAAAAATACACCGGCCGGCAGGCGTTGGTGGTGGAAGGATCGCTCGGTAGCCGCTCCGAACTTTATGACGCCGACTCGTTTTTCAAGCTCACGAATTACGACGTTATCCATCGCGACCTGGAGCCGATACGCCGCTGGCAGCCGGACCTGGTTATCCTCGACGAGGCCCAGCGGATAAAGAACTGGAAAACCCGCACCGCCCAAAGCGTGAAGCAATTGGAATCGAAATACGCCTTCGTGCTCACGGGCACGCCCTTGGAAAACCGCTTGGAGGAACTGCACTCCATCATCGAGTTCGTCGATCGGTTCCGGCTCGGCCCGATGTTCCGCTTCCTGGACGCACACCAGCACGTCGACGAACACGGCCGCGTGGTGGGCTATCGGAATTTGTCGAAAATCTCGCAAACGCTCGAGCCGATTCTCGTCCGCCGAACCAAGGACAAAGTGCTCAAAGACCTGCCCGAACGCCTGGAAAAACGCTTTTTCGTGCCCATGACCGAGCAGCAAATGGAACTGCACGAGGAAAACCGCGAGGTGGTCGGCCGGGTGGTGCAAAAGTGGCGAAAATTCGGATTCCTCAACGAGGCCGATCAATTGCGGATGCGGATCGCCCTGCAAAACATGCGGATGTCCTGCAACAGCACTTATCTGCTCGATCAAACAACCGATCACGGCGTAAAGGCCGACGAACTGGCCGAACTTTTAGAGGAAATCTTCGAGGAAAAACAGGCGAAAGTGGTTGTGTTCAGCCAATGGCTCAGGATGCACGAGGTTGTAATGCGGCGGCTTGAGCGGCGAAAGTGGCGGCACGTGTTGTTCCACGGCGGAGTGCCCGGCCCAAAACGCATGGACCTGGTCCGGCAGTTCAAGGAAGATCCGGACTGCCGGCTGTTCCTTTCCACCGACGCCGGCGGAGTGGGATTGAATCTGCAAACCGCCTCGGCCGTGGTGAGCATGGATCAGCCCTGGAATCCGGCCGTATTGGAGCAGCGGATCGGACGGGTCCATCGCCTGGGCCAACATCGGCCCGTACGGGTGGTGGATTTCATCGCCCAGGGAACCATCGAGGAAGGCATGTTGGGCTTGCTGGAGTTCAAAAAGTCGATGTTTGCCGGCGTGCTGGACGGCGGCGAAAATGAAGTCTTCATGGGCGGAACGCGCCTTAATCGGTTCATGGAATCGGTGGAAAAGGCCACCGGTGCGATTCCCCAACAGATGCCCGCCGAACCGGATCGAAGCACGAATGGGAAGGATCGAATCGCGGACGAGCGACAATCGAAATCCACGGGAAAATCAGATGCCGATTCCCCCCAGGGCGAACAGGCCTGGGCCGATGTGTTTTCGGCCGGCATGTCGCTCTTGGAAAAAATAAGCGTCGCGTTATCGGCCGGCAAACCGTGCGAGAAATCCGCCGCCGGGCCCATCGCCCTGCCGCCCGGATTAATCTCCACCGACGAATCGACCGGCCGGCCTTGCCTCAAACTCCCTTTACCCAAGCCAGACGTGCTCAAAAAGATCGTCGATTTGCTCGAGGCGTTTGTGTGAACGGAAATACACCCGGCGCGAGCGCCGGGGCTAAACAAAAAAGAACAACATCCATGAGCGACTATATCGAAGTTGTCACCACGACCGAAAGCCGCGATGATGCCCAGGCCATCGGACAAGCCCTTGTCGAAGGGCGTTTGGCGGCTTGCGCGCAAATCGTCGGGCCCGTCACCAGCATTTATCGTTGGCAGGGCAAAATCAACACAACCCAAGAATGGCAATGCCGGGCCAAAACCAGGCGGGAACTTTTCGATCGCGTCAAGGAAACCATCCGCCGCCTGCACCCGTATCAACTGCCCGAAATCATCGCCATCGCCCTGACCGCCGGCAGCGCCGATTATCTGGCATGGCTGGCGGAGGAAACCAAGAACGATAAATGTTGAGGTAAACCGCTTGCTGTTTTGCACTGCCGTCTGTAATTTCCCATGCAAGAATCCCCGAAAAAACAACTGTCGCTCTTCGATTCCACCTGCCTGATCACGGGGATCATCATCGGCGCGGGTATTTACGAAGTGGTTCCGGACGTGGCCAAAGGCGCTCGGTATTGGTGGGCCTTTTTGGGAATTTGGGCCGTCGGCGGACTGATTTCGCTTTGCGGCGCACTGGGCTACGCCGAATTGGCCTCCGCATATCCAAAAGAAGGCGGCGATTACGTTTACTTAACCCGGGCCTACGGCCGTTGGGCAGGCTTCCTCTTCGGCTGGCTACAACTCGCCGTGGTCCGGCCCGGCGACATCGCCGCAATGGCCTTCATCTTCGCCCGATATGCACGAAAGATTTACGATCCGTTTCCCCATGCCATGGCACAGTATTGGAGTCATCTGATCTACGCCGCGGCAGCGGTGGCCGTACTCACGGGCATCAACATCGTCGGTGTGCCCCAAGGAAAATGGACGCAAAATCTGCTGACTACGGCCAAGGCTCTGGGATTGTTGGCCATCGTTGCCGTGGCGATTGCCGGGCCTGGATCGCCCCCGAGTTTTACAATCGCCGATTCCAAGCCGCTAAGCCTGGCATTGATTCTTGTCCTGTTCACTTTCGGCGGCTGGAACGAAATGGCTTATGTTGCGGCGGAAGTTAAAAATCCCGCCCGAAACATCGTCCGGGCATTAGTCCTGGGCACGGCGGCCGTTACACTCTTGTATCTGCTGGTCAACGGGGCGTTTCTATACACGCTCGGTCTTTCTGGAGTTGCAAATTCCAACGCCGTGGCCGCTGACACTGTTTCGGCGATGTTTCCAAAATACGGCGCAGGTTTAATCAGCGCCTTGATCTGCATCTCCGCCATGGGCGCCACCAATGGCTTGATCTTCACCGGCGCGCGGATTTCCTATGCCGTGGGCGTCGAGCATCGGGTCTTCCGGCCATTGGGCCGGTGGAACGCACGAACGGGTACGCCTGTTCGGGCACTCCTGCTTCAAGGAGTGATTGCCGTGGGGTTGATCGTTTTACTCGGCTCCTTTGTCAACGCCATACTTTATACGGCCGCGGCCGTCTACTCCTTTTACTTGGCAACCAATCTGGCGGTCATTGTACTGCGTTTCAAGGAGCCTGATGCCCAGCGCCCCTATCGCGTGACGGGCTATCCCATGCCCACCATATTATTTTGTGTTGTCTGCGCCTTTCTGATCCAAAGCGCCGCCTCGTACAAGCCGGGAGTTGCCGCAGGAGCGCTGGTGATTTTGCTTCTCGGCTTGCCCTTGTATTGGTTGAGCAACCGGTTGCGGGATCGGAATGCCAATTGATTCAAAACAGATAATTCTTTCGCTATTGCCGCCAAGGCGCAAACACGAACAACGCGCCGCCGGCGATGAAGAGGAAGCCCACCAGGTAGTTCCATTTCAGCGGTTCGCGCAGGTACAAAATTGAAAATACGCAGAAGACCGACAGGGTGATGACTTCCTGAATGGTTTTTAGTTGCGCGGTGCCGATCCCGGCGTTTGATCCCAGCCGATTGGCCGGCACCTGGAAGCAGTATTCGATAAAAGCGATAAGCCAACTTACCAGCACGGCCAGCCACAGGGCCGTTTGCTTGTAGCGCAAATGGCCATACCATGCAAATGTCATGAAAATATTCGAGATGGTCAACAGCGTTAGAGTAACCAACCACATAGTTGCAAGTCATCAGGCCTCAAATCTTCAACTTTTTGCACGCCCAGAACACGCCTCCGCCCACTATGCTTGCCAGCACCAGAATAACGATAAAATCCCATAAGTGCCATAAAAATCCCCTGCGTATCAAAGAGAATAGGATCTCGCACAGAATGCCTGTAATGCAAAAGGCGATAATGGCGAACATGGTCCAACCTTGAATGTTGTCGTCTTGTGCCATGATATTTTCTCCTTGTGGCGGGCATGAATGTAATGAAAAGCCCAATTTCTATATAGTTTTACGAGAAATGGGCGGTCTGTAAATAGGAAAATAGACGGGAAAAGACGACAATTTTTCTGTTCTAAGGTTTTTTGCCCGGGTTTTCTGGGTTTTCGGGTCTTTCCGTCGGGCGCTGATCAGGACCAAAGCCCTCGCCCGGCGGCGGAGGCGGACCAAATTCATCCGGCCCGCGACGAAACATATCCGGCGGTCTGTTTTTCGAGATATACAGGCCCAGCAAGCGCTGTTGCATATCCTCGCTGGGCAGAATCATCAAGCTATCGCGCTCTTCTGCCGTTAAATCTTTTTCGAAAAACTCGGCCAACAATTTGTCCATGCCCGGTCCGCGCCCCGGGTTGTTCTGCCGCACAAGGTTATGAGTCCAGTTTTGCAGGATTTTAATCTGTTCGGCCTTGGACTTGGCTTCAAGCAGTTTCTGGGTTTCCGTGGTAAAAATCGACCGCAATTCGACCAGGTTGCCGTCTGAAAATTGAGACTCCTTATTTTTTTCGCCTTGTGGGCGCGGCCACATCATCATCATCACCCACCGGCGAATAGCCGCAGGGGGCATGACTTTTAGATTTTTCTGTATCCACTCCGGCAGTTTGTCCACAAATGTTTTTTCATGCTCGGCCTCATAATCTTCCATCCATTTCCACAGCACTTCGGAATCCTTGCCCGCCGGAGGCCTGTTGGTAATTTCAGTTTGTTCTTTCTGCTTCCGATCCTTGATCCAAGCCATGCGTTTTTCGGCCGACAAGGTCAATTCCGGACGGCTGTAGGACGGCAATAATCTGTACCATTTGTAATAACGGTTCGTAATGCCGCGTAACTCGTCGGCTTCGTCATCTTTCTGAATTTGTTCGTGCAATTCCCGCAGCCGGTTTTGTTCGTCCGGACCGAGACCGGCGAAGCGTTCCCGCTTGTGCACCAATTCGTCCTTTTGTTCGGGCTTGAGATTCTGGATGTATTCCACTAAATCCCCCTTGACGCCGACCGTGCCCGGACGGCTCGCAAGGTCGGTTTCCTCCTTGGAGTTTTCCTTGGAAAACAGTCCGCTTTTTTGCAGCAAACGGAGAAAATCGATGTCTTGAATCTGCCGGTATTCGTCGAGATTTTCCAGCACGGGCAGGTCTCGGATCAATGCCTTGTTCAATTCCCTGTTCGGATTCGCGGCCAACAGTGTAAATGCCATGAAACCGGCCAGACCGGCCGCGAACATTCCCCCGCCGGAAAGCAGCCACGTCCGCCTGCGCCGCCGCGGCGCCTCCTCGACGCTTTTGCGAACGTCTTGTTCCGCCGCCAGGGCCACCATTTCCAAGGTGGTGCGCGTGAAGTCTTCGCCCACCGGCGCGGTGTCCAGTTCGTCGAGCATCTCCCAGGTCCGCTCCAGACGATGCAGTTTCCGGCGGATCTCGGGATCGACGGCCAACAGTTCCTCGATGCGGCGGCAGGATTCGCCGTCCAACTCGCCGTCGAGGTAGGCTACCAGTTGCTCTTCAAGCGGGCTTTCGGCATTGACGGGCTCTTGCGACATATAGTTCGGCGGTTAATTGTCCATTGTCATTTTTGTGTCTTGTTTTCTTGTGAATTGCCGCCCCCATCCAGCGTCGGCCGTTCGCCGCGCTCGAAGTAAGGCTCGAGCACCTGGTGCAAATTCACTCGCGCACGCGAGAGCAACGACTTTACCGCCTGCGTCGAGAGTTTCATGGTATCGGCGATATCGGCGTAACTCATGTTTTCAAATTTGTTCAACAGCACGGCCAGCCGCTGCCGTTCGTTCAGCGATTCCACGGCCACTCGCACGACGTCGCGGACCTCGGCCTTGGCCAATTGCCTCGCCGGCATCAGTCCGCTGCTGGCCTGCAACATCACGTCCAACGGCGTTACGCCCATCGCCCCGCTCTCCAACGGGGCCGGCATTATCTCGGGACGCCGACTCCGCGTTCTAAGCGCGTTGGCGGCTACGTGATTAGCAATTGTAAAGAGCCAGGTGGCGAACTTCGCTCCCGGCTCGTAGCTCTTGCGCGAACGATATACCCGCATAAATACTTC
>JBEKGL010000026.1:0-15728 GCA_050012815.1 Thermoguttaceae bacterium | reverse complement strand
CCGGGGGAATTTTCACGGCTATGGTGTCGGTCTTGCCCGACTGGCGACGCACCGTAAGTTGCACCTCGCCGCCGCCGATGGCCGTGGCAAAGGGAACTTGAACTTCGCTAGTGATATCCGCGCCGCGTTTGGAGCCGGCCGTGGTTTTTCCCGCCCGGGATCCACCGGCGCGGCGGAACTGCCCAAAAAGGTCGCCCAGTCCCCCAGGCGATTCGCCGCCGAACCGTTCGCCGAAGAATTGACTGAAATCATCGACCTCTTCGGGATTGACGCCCGGGCCGCCGAAGCCCCCGCCCGGACTGCCTCCCCAAGTGTATGTATATTGCGGTCCGCCGGCCCCGCGAGTTTCAAACGAACTGCCGTAGCGGTCGTACATCTCCCGCTTTTCCTGATTGCCCAGGACATCAAAAGCCGCCTGGACTTGCTGAAATTTCTTTTTCGCGGTTTTATCGTCGGGATTTTTATCTGGATGGTATTTTTTAGCCAACTCGTAATAGGCCTTTTGGATCTCGGCCTGCG
This sequence comes from Thermoguttaceae bacterium, assembly GCA_050012815.1. Taxonomy (GTDB): domain Bacteria; phylum Planctomycetota; class Planctomycetia; order Pirellulales; family Thermoguttaceae; genus JBEKIK01. Next base: position 15,209 of record JBEKGL010000026.1, on the reverse strand, counting down.
AGGCTTCGCGCGGAACACCCAGTATTTTGTAATAATCCTCGGCCATATTAGTTTTCAGTCGCCAGTTTTCAGTATTCAGTTCTGTAGTTCTATATTCTTCAGACTTAAGTATTTATCCTCTTATTGTAGGGTTACAGTGATTTATTCATCAAGCCATGCAAGATCGCTTTGCTTCCGCCCCGCCGTGGGGGGTAATGTGGCGTGCTAAAGTTGTCATATATCAAGCCTAACATAGTGCGGAACTTCAGCCGAGAGTATCACCGGACTAAAGCAGAACCACCGCCTAAAGCAGAACCGAACCGCACTAAAGCAGAACCGGACCGTGTCGGTCCGGCCGATCCGTCAATCTTCCGCACCCGACTCGGCCCGGCTAAAAAATATGACATATAAAATTGCAGTCTTATTATCCTTGTTTGGGCTTTCTCTTGCATCGGCTTGGGGCGCCACCGGGCAATTGGATTTAACAGTTATCGATAAAGACACGGACAAACCGGTTGCCTGCCGGATGCACCTGGCCGGTCCGAACAACAATAAGCCCCGCAAGGTCGAGAAAGCGCCCTTCTGGCAAGATCATTTTGTCTTCCCCGGCCATATTCTCCTTAAATTGCCGCTGGGAAATTATACGTTCGTAATCGAACGCGGCTTGGAATATCTCGATCAGCACGGCACTTTTACCTTCAATGCCTTTGCCGACGATTCAAAGCAAATCGAATTGCACCGGTTTGTCGATATGTCGGCCGAGGGATGGTGGTCGGGCGATTTGGATGTCCGCCGGCCGCCGGGCGATATCGAATTGCTCATGTCGGCCGACGATCTGCACGTGGCCGAGGTAATTTCCTGGACCAACGATAAATCGCAGTGGAGCGGAAAATCGCCTCCCAAGCAGGCCCTGGTCCGCTTCGACGGCAACCGCTACTATCATCTCATGGGCGGCTCGATATCGAGGGCGGGCGGCGAGGCCCTTTTCTTTCACTTGCCCACGCAGCTTAGTGCGCCCGAGGGCAACGCTGAATATCCGCCTTTGGCCAAAGTCATCAAAGAGGCCAAAAACAAGGATGATGTTTGGATCGATGTCAGTCGGCCCTTTTGGTGGGACCTGCCCATGCTGGTGGCCTTGGGACAGGTCGATTCGATCCAGGTGGCCCACGCCGATATCTGCCGCGAAACGGTCATTCCCCACGAAACCGGCGGCAAACCACGCGACATGGTCCACTATCCCAACCCATTCGGCAATCCGCAATGGTCGCAATTCATCTATTTCCAACTACTCGAGTGCGGGCTGCGCATTCCGCCCAGCGCAGGCTCAGGCTCCGGCTTGGCTCCGAATCCGGTCGGATACAACCGCATGTACGTCCACGTTGACGGCGATTTCAGCTACGAAAAATGGTGGCAAAGTTTCCGCGCCGGACAGGTGGTTATTACCAACGGCCCGCTGATGCGGCCCACGGTCGAAGGCGAACTGCCCGGCTACGTGTTCCAGGCCGCGGAAGGCTCTTCGTTCGACTTCGAAATCGGCCTGACTTTTTCCACCCGCGATCCGATAAGCTACCTGGAGATAATCAAAGACGGCCAGGTGGCCGAGTCCGTGCGATTCGACGAATATGCCAAAAGCGGCAAATTGCCCAATCTGCACTTCGACCGCAGCGGCTGGTTCCTGCTCCGCGCCATAACCGACGTGGGCAAGACCTACCGTTTCGCCATGACCGCCCCGTACTACGTCGAAATCGGTTACAAACCGCGGATCAGCAAAAAGGCCGCCCAGTTCTTTCTGGATTGGGTCTATCAACGGGCAAAGCAAATCAAGTTGGACGATCCCCAACAACAACGCGAAGTGCTGGAACTGCACCGCCAGGCCCGCGACTTCTGGCAGGAAATGCTCTCCAAGGCCAATGTAGAATAATATGGCCAAATATATCAGCAAAGAAATACTCTGGGTATATATCTGTCGTTGGATTGAGATTATATTGCACTGGCCGCCATTTATCATATAAAATATAGATGGTAAGGAGGGGTGCTAATGACTGATGTGCTGAAACGGATAAAGAGGACGATCTTATCGGGTAATTATGCCTTCAGTGAAAAAGCTCGCATCGAAATGGAGGCCGATCAATTAACCGAACTGGATGTGGTAGAATCCATATTAAACGCCGTGGCCATTTATAAAACCATTCGTTCCACTAATCCTCGGCCGCCCTATTTACGGGAACCTTTATATATTATCCAGAGCACTAACTTAAATGGCTTGGCTATTTATTCCAAAGGGAAAATTGTTTCTAGCGCAGGCCGGGATACATATTATTTCCTGATTTCTTCTAAAAAGGCCCTTTAAACGGGTGAAAGACATGAAACCAATTCGCACTTGTCCATCCTGCGGCAGTAAGCACATAAAGAGAGTGCAAGGCACTTGGCATGGAGTATACCAGGGACAAAAATATACCGTAAAAAACTTGGAATACCACGAATGTCCGGATTGCGGCGAAAAAGTCTATGATCGCGAAGCCATGCAAGCCATCGAATCCCAATCGCCCGCCTTTGCCAAGTCATCCAACTCGGCGGAATAAAACAAATCAAACCACTTGCGTTGAAATCGCGGGGTGAGTAATTAAATGACCGGGAAAATATTTTTGACGGGAAGTAAATGCATCAAGATTTGGAGCTTTTAGCCCCGGCCGGAGACTGGGCTTCATTAGAGGCGGCGCTGGATGCCGGGGCCGACGCCGTGTATTTCGGCCTGCGAACCTTAAACGCCCGGCGCAGGGCAAAAAACTTTTCGCCCGATGAATTCGTCAAGGCCGTCGAAACGGTCCACGCCCGCGGGGCAAAGGCCTATCTGACGTTGAATATCGACTTGGCCGAGCGCGAACTCGGACAGGCGGCAAGGATACTCGAACTCGCCCGGCAGTGCCGCGCCGACGCCGTGTTGGTCCGCGATCCCGCCCTGCTCGCCTTGCGCAGGGAATATCCGGAAATCGAATTCCATTTCAGCACGCAAACCTGCATGGCCAACAGCGCGGATGCGGCAGCGGCCGCCAAGTTGGGCGCAAATCGCGTGGTCTTGGCCCGCGAAATGACGCTTTCCGAAATCGCCGCCGCATCGGCCGTGCCCGGCGTTAAAACCGAGGTCTTCGTGCAGGGGGCATTGTGTTTTTCCGTCTCGGGCCGGTGTTTGTTGTCGAGCTGGGCGGGAGGCCGAAGCGGAAATCGCGGCGCATGCACCAGTCCCTGCCGAGTACCCTGGAGCATGAGGGCTGGGCAATTCATTGCCCAGTGTAACGTGAACGAGGAACCGGCCGGTACGCCGCTATCGATGAAGGACCTTTCCCTGATCGACCGTTTGCCGGACCTGCGCCGAGCGGGCGTTACGGCATTAAAAATCGAAGGCCGGCTGAAAAACGCCGCCTGGGTTTCCCGGGCCGTGAGTCTATTCAAGCGCGCATTGGCCGCGGAAAAAAAGGGAACAGCAGAAGCGGGAAACCCTTTTTCCGAAGAAGCCGGGCAATTGGGCGCATATACCGGCCGGACGCTGACTTCTGCGTATCTCGACGGCCAACGTGATGATCTAACCGCACAGGCCGAAGGTCGCCAATTATCCGCGGAAGTATCCGAGGACACAGAAAAATCGTCCCCTCTCCCTTCGGCAGAGGATATAGCGAAATTGTCCCCTCTCCCGACCAACCTTCGGTCGGTGCCCGGAGAGGGCCAGGGTGAGGGCAGTGACGCTTATGCCATCGATGAACAATCGACCTACGATCTGCGACTGATGATCGAGCCCAAAGGCATTGCCTGCTCTTGCGTTTGCGGTCTTCGCGCTGAGCAGTGGACGATTCCCAAAACCGTCATCCGCCGCCCGCACAAGGCCGTGGCCATCGGAACACTTTTCGATCAACTCGATCAGGGAACTCTGCAAGGATTCCAACTCGGACGCCGTGAAACAAACGACCCCGAATTTCTCCTCACTCCCCGCGCCGCTAATGCACTAACAGATCGGATCTCCGGAGTGATTCGCCTGGCCCAAAAATCGCCCGACGAAATGGTGCATATCGATCTGCCCTCCGCGATAAGCAACCGGCTAATCCCCGGCCAGGCGAGCCAGTCGAACTGTCTTTACCTTGGCAAAAAGCCCGACCGGGCACGGCTAGATGCGAAAGATGTGCCAACTTTTTTGCAGCGCGTCCGCCCCAAAGGCATAATTGTCGAGGGACTGACCGGCAACACGCTGGGCCGAATCCGGGCAATGTGCGAGAACGTCGAATTGGTCGCGGCCCTGCCCCAAGTGTTTTTCGAGGACGATATTCCCCAAATCAAAAAACTGCTAACCGAATACGCCCAACAAGGCGTGACAGTGGAGGTCAACAGTTGGGGCGGTTGGCTCCTGGCAACAGAGGCCCATGCAACGATGGAAGCCGGGCCGGGCCTGCCGGTGCTCAATTCCCTGGCGGCCCAACTGCTTATGGAAAATGGCATGAAGTGCGTCACGCTGTCGCCCGAGGCCGATCGCCGTCAACTGGAAGATCTCACTGCCCATTGCCCCGCGCCCTGTTCGCTGATAGTGTTCGGCCGTCCGCCGCTTATGACCACCCGGGTGCAGGTTCCCAAACAGTTTTTAGACCAAGTGCTAACCGATCGCCGCGACATTCAAATCATCCCCCGCCGCGAACGCGGTCTGTACGTATTCCGGCCCGTCGATCCTTTCGACCTCCGCGGATTGACAAACGAGCGTATCCGCGTCCAGCATCTAGTCATCGATCTAGTCGGCTCCGACGATCCGCTAGGCGATTGGCAAAATGCTCCGCTATCCGAGGAAGAAACCTTTCGGTTTAATTATGATCGGGCGCTGGCGTGAAAGTAGAGATTCAAAATTTGAGATTTGAGATTAAGGACTGGGGACATAAAGCCGCAACCGGTGGTCGCGGTCCGATCTTTTTTATCTTTTTGTTCCCACATTCCTGCGTTGGAACCCTTTATCCTTTTCTCAAGTGCCTTCTTTGAACCGCACCAGATATGTCACCCTGACTGTTATCGCATTGATACTAATGAATGACAAGCTGTAGAAGATTACGAAACCTTCAACACCTCTGATATCGTAGTGTTCAGGGCAGGCGAAAGCCATGGTTGCCAAAAACAATGTAACACAGTTGCCTACTGCCGCTATTGGCAGGATGGCTTTGAAGGATACCAGCCGCGAGACCAGAAGAGCCAAACAGTTGATAAGCGCGATGGGGGCGCACGAAAAGCCAACTAGGGCTAAGAAATTGTTAAAGTCCGCACTTGTATCCGTGCCATGTATAAGACCAATTAGCGCACAGAGCAGCGCACAGATCAGGTAGATAAGGTTTATGCCAATTCCAATGTTTTGGGCGGCAACGAAGGCGATGCGGGCAAATGTGGCACTTGCCCGCGCAGTTACTGTGGCAAGTAGTGTGACGGAGACAGCAATCGCTGAGAGTTCAACGGGAACGATCCAATGAGTGCAGACACCGACGGAACACAAGACTGAGACGATGGAAACAAATATGAGCAGCGTCCGCAAACTGTATTGAAATCGCCAGCGGCGGCGGGTTTCCTTCTTCTGTTCGGCAGGAGCGGGAATAGGATCTTGAGTGTCGGACATAATGATTATTTACAGAGGGGATAAAACTCCCCGGAATCCAGCCCGCCCCATAAATCGGGCTTGGGGAAAAAGAAAAGAACATCATATCACCCCCCAATCGCAGGCGTCAACGACCGGGCTAGAGAAAAGTGCTTATAGCCAGCAGTTCGACGCCGGAGCGTCTGGGAATTGCCTTCCCACGCCGGAGCATGGGAACGAGTAAAAATTGCCCGGCCCTCATTCATCCTTCATCCTTCATCCTTCATCCTTTACCCACCCCGGGGTCCTGGAACAGCGAACCATTATGCGATAAAATTACTCCATGTAACTGACGATCATTTCCCTTTTCCACTATTACCAAAATGGACACTGCAAAACTTACCATTGCCGATAAAGAGTACGAACTGCCCCTAGTGGAGGGCACCGAAGGCAATAAAGCCCTGGATATCAGCAAGTTGCTACGCACCACGGGGTGCGTCACGCTGGACGAAGGTTATTCCAACACCGGATCGACCCGCAGCGCGATCACCTACCTGGACGGCGAAAACGGCATCCTCCGTTATCGCGGTTATCCGGTCGAGGTGATCGCCGAGCGCTGCGACTTCACCGAAACGGCGTACCTGCTGATTTACGGCGAGTTGCCCAACCCGGAGCAACTCGAGGATTTTCGCAGGAACGTCCGCTCTCACACCCTGTTGCACGAAGGGATGAAAACGAGTTACGCCGGTTTTCCGCCCGACGCCCAACCCATGGCCATCCTCAGTTCGGTCGTCAGCGCACTGCCGATTTACTGCAAGGATTCGCTCGATCCGCGCAATCCCGAGCAACAAGAGTTGGCCATCTACCGCATCCTGGCCAAAATGCCCACCATCGCCGCCTTCGGGTACAAGCAATCCATCGGCCAGCCGTTCATCTATCCGGAAAACCATCTGACCTATTGCCAGAACTTCCTGCACATGATGTTCGCCATACCCAGCGAACGATATCAGATGGATCCGGACTTTGTCGACGCCTTGAACCTGCTCCTTATCCTGCACGCCGATCACAGCCAGAATTGCAGCACCTCGGCGGTGCGGATGGTCGGATCGAGCAACGTGAACCTGTTTTCCGCCATCGCCTCGGGCATCGGCGCGCTGTGGGGCGAATGGCACGGCGGGGCAAACGAGGCCTGCATCAACATGCTCGAAACCATCATGGCCGACGACCGAAATCTGCACAAATACATCGACATGGCCAAGGACAAAAGCAAAGAGTTCCGCCTGATGGGCTTTGGGCATCGGGTGTACAAAAATTACGACCCCCGGGCGAAGATCATCAAGGAAGTCTGCCACCGCCTGCTGGACAAACACGGCCAAAAAGACCCGCTCTTCGACCTTGCCCAGGAATTGGAGGAAGTGGCGCTAACCGATCCATACTTCATCGAACGCAAACTCTATCCCAACGTCGATTTCTACTCCGGCATCATCTACCGGATAATGAACATCCCCAAAAACATGTTCACCGTGCTCTTTGCCCTGGGCCGATTGCCCGGCTGGGTCGCCCACTGGCGGGAAATGCACCTCTCGCCCGACAAGGCCATCCACCGCCCCATGGACCTGTACGTGGGCTACAAGCAACGCGAATTCGTGCCCCTGATCCAACGCTCCCGCCCGGCGAAAAAAGTGTAGAGCGGCGAGATGGTTATCAGTTATCAGTAATCGGTTTTCAGTTCACAGAACGAAGTAAAGCGGCAGAGCGCGCAAGTGATTAAGGTCGTTCAATTTGCATTTTAGGTAGTGTCTTAAGAGTGTGTTGCTGACATTATAATAGAAGTTTAAGCCACTTTACCAAGACAAGGGCTTTCTGATTATCTGACCAGCACAATTGTTTATTTCAGCAGGTAATTGTGCAGCATGCATCATTTGAAGCGGAAGTGTTTTGTTTTTGTCAGCAGCACCACGCAACTCGACAGCAGCCCCCCGAGTAACATTACGAGCCGGAATGTATACAGTAATTTCCTTATCTGAATATTCGTTTTTCACCATAGATATGGCAGGTACTAAATCTGAATCTCCACTCACCAGAATAAGCTTCTCGCACAAGTTTTTTTGTGCGTCACTCAACATCCATAGTGCTATATTAACATCAGTGCGTTTTTCTTCATTGCTTTGAAAAAATCTTGGTGGTGGAATTGCACATCCTGACACTTGGCATTCAATTTGTTTGACCTTAAATTTTCCGAATATTATATCAACTAATGGCAGCGTCTCGAGTGCCTGAAGGTAGGCTTTTTGATTATTAGCATGTGATCCGGAAATCAGTGCTGTAAAATACCTAATTTTTTGGATGCAATCATTTGGACGAAGCAAATTAAAATATCGCTCCAGATTTAACCACTTGTACGGCCCGCCCTTTAGTGCTCCATAATAAAGATTGAATCCGTCGATATAAATAATTGACCTTTTTGGTAATGGTGGTGTTGGTCCCATTTGCCATCCCCGGTAGAAACAATTGAGACGTAAAAAAAAGAGCCGGTCATATAGGCCGGCCAAACCGCTCCAGAGAGCGGGGAGTCGTAATCAATTAACGCACTTCTATTTTCTTTAGGCTCATAAGAGCCCTTATTCTTTTATCGTCTAGATTAGTGCTTTTGTCAAGTATTGGGTGACATTTTACCGCATGAAAGCAAAATGTCAACATCTATTTCTATCCATAAATAATATACATTAAGATAATGGAAATGGGTCTTGATATCCTTATGTCGTTTGCCATCAAGGATTTAAATAGCTTTACTTTACAGTAGACACCCTGTAAGATTGTGCTTTCAATTCATCAAGCAATCTTTCAATGCTCCAAACCCGATCAGTCGGCCCATGCACTCCTGCCGGAGTGTTCTTTAGTGTAACATGAACCCGGCATAAATTATAGGGCTAAATGGGCTTAATGGTTTTCCCATTTTTTCAAGAAAGCGTTCCCTAATTCCCACGCTCCTGCGTGTGAACGCAATCCCAGGATGCTCCGCGTCTATCATTACCCAATCCCTATTCTCTCACCGATCGAACCACTTGCGGATCGTGTGCAATGTGGCGGCGCGGCCCGCCCGTCCGATGGCCGTGGTGAGCGGAATTTCCTTGGGACATACTTTCACGCAGTTCTGCGCGTTGCCGCAGGTTTGGATGCCGCCCTCGGCCACAAGGGCCTCCAACCGTTCAAAAGAATTCATCGCCCCCACGGGATTGGAATTGAAAAGCTCCACCTGGGCAATGGCGTGCGCACCCATGAACGAACGCAGATTCGCCACCCGTTGCCGGGCGCGATATTCATCTTCGCTCTCGCCGGGCTTGTGCTCCAGTTCGATCTTCAAAAACTGCGGGCAGGCCTCCAGGCAGCAGCCGCATGTCATGCACTTGCTGTATAGATAAGCCATTTGCTGCGTTTCCTGCGACTGCCGCGCTCCAGGCCCCATGTCCAGATAGCTATCCACCGGCAGCCAGGCCAAAATCTTCTCCAGGCAGGCGAACATCCGCGAGCGATCGACCAGAAGATCGCGAATCACGGGAAACTTGGACGCCGGTCGGAGTTCGATCTCGCCGGGCCGATCGGCCAGCAGTTGATCGACCAGAGCGGTGCAGGCCTGGCGCACGCGCCCGTTGATTATCATCGTGCATGCCCCGCAGACTTCCTCCAGGCAATTGCACTCCCAGGCCACCGGGGCGACGGGTTTGCCCTCGGCGGTCCTGGCCCCTTCGGCGATTTTTTGCAGCACGCTGATGCAGTTCATGTTCGGCTCGTAGGCCACGCGATGCCGCTCCCAGTAGCTTCGCCATCCCGGCCCGTCCTGGCGCAACACGCGAACCAGAAAGGATTTCACGGACGGAGTTTTTGCGTTGGTTGCGTTATGCATGTATTCCACTCCCCACAAAAGTGAAACTAAAATCGCGACCACTGGTCGCGGCTTTACACCCATGTCGCCCGGCACTATTCGCCATTCCCTGTTCCCTGTCCCCTGACCCCTGACCTCTGACCTCTTTCCTTCCAAACTTCTTCGATCGCCTGCCCGCCGGCCATGCCGTACAAACGCGGGCGTGGCGGAATGATCGACGTATCCACGTCCTCGTACGAAATCCCCGGCTCGCCGTCCGGACCCAGCGCGGCCACGGACGTTTTCAGCCATTTGCGATTGTTTTCCTCGAACCTGTCGCACCACGCCTCGGCCTGACGCCGCTTATCGGCCGGATCGGCGGCGGTGATGTCGGGCATGGCGAACTCGGGCTTGTAATGCGCGCCCCGGCACTCGTCGCGCATCAAGGCGCCTTTTACGATGGTCTTTGCCAGCGGGAACATGTCTTGCAACGCCCGGATGAAGACTACGTTTTGATTCGCCCAATTTCCGCGATCCGCCGGCGTGCAATGCCGGGCCTGCTCTTCCAGATCGCGGAGATTATCGTAGGCCGATTGCAGATCCGGATTATGCCGCACTACGGTTGCGCTTTTGGTCATCAGCCGGCCGAGTTCCCGGTGCAGCGTATACGGATTCGGCCCGCCGTCGCCGCGCGCCAACATGGTTTTGTACTCGGCCAGATGCCTGTAAACCGCCTGATCGAACAACGAGGACGGCTGATCGGCGGCTTTTCCGCCGGGCAGATTGTCGATTGAAGCCATCACGCCCGGCGCTACGGTCATGCCGCTGAAAATGCAGGCCACCAGCGAATTCGCGCCCAACCGGTTTGCGCCGTGGAATTGGTAATCGCATTCGCCGATGGCGAAAATCCCCGGGACGTTGGTCTGCTGATTCCGCGGCGAACCGGGCGCCAAGCCGCCTTCTGCCGATCGCTGGTAATCGCACCACAATCCGCCCATGCTGTAATGAACGGCCGGAAAAATCTTCATCGCCGTTCCTCGCGGATCAACGCCCTGGAATTTCTGATAAATCTCCAAAATGCCCGAGAGTTTTCGATCCAACAACTCGCGCGGCAGGCTGGAAACGTCGAGATATACGCACATCCGATCCTGCTCCACGCTCAAGCCCTCTTGCACGCATACCTTGAAGATTTCGCGGGTGGCGATGTCGCGCGGCACAAGGTTGCCGTAGCGGGGATAGCGCTCTTCGAGGAAATAATATCGCTCTTTTTCAGGCACATCGTTGGGTGGTCTGGAATCTTGCGGTTTGCGCGGGACCCACACCCGCCCGCCTTCGCCCCGGGCACTTTCGCTTATCAGGCGCAACTTGTCCGCGCCGGGTATGGCCGTGGGATGCACCTGCACAAACTCGCCGTTGGCGTAGCGCCCTCCGGCTTGAAACACCCGGCTCACCGCGCTGCCGTTGCAGGCCATCGAGTTGGTCGAGCGGCCGAAGATCAGACCGCATCCGCCGGCGGCGATAATCAAGGCGTCGGCCGGGAACGCACGGATCTCCATGCTTACCAAGTCCTGGGCCACGCAACCGCGGCAACGGCCTTGGTTGTCGATGATCGGCCCCAAGAAATCCCAAAATTCAAACTTCGTCACCTTCCCGGCAACTTCCCAGCGCCGCATTTGTTCGTCCAGGGCGTAGAGCAATTGCTGCCCGGTGGTCGCTCCGGCGAAAGCAGTGCGGCGATAAAGCGTGCCGCCGAACCGCCGCTGATCGCGAAAGCCCTCCGGCGTGCGGTTAAAGGTAACGCCCAGCCGATCCATCAGGTCGATGATCTTCGGCGCCCAGTAGGCCAATTCCTTGACCGGCGGCTGGTGTTGCAGAAAATCGCCGCCGTACACGGTGTCGTCGAAGTGTTTCCATTCGCTGTCGCCCAGTTGCCGGGTAAGATCGTTGACGCTGTTGATGCCGCCCTGGGCGCATGCACTGTGCGAACGCTTGACCGGCAACAGGCTCATCAGCCCCACGCCGCAATCCAGTTCAGCCAATTTCATCGCGGCCGCCAGCCCGGCCAATCCGCCGCCGACGACCATTACACGCGGAGTTGTCATAAAGGGTTCAGGGTTCAGGAAATGGCGGATAATGGTTTGTTTGTTGAATCTCAGGTAATAAATGCCATTGAGCAATATAGGGCTGGGCAGTTTACTGCCCAGTCTCTTGAGGTTGGTTTAACAACAATCATTACCTGACATTCAATAGCCCCGGCACTTGTGCCGGGTGTTATTTGTTTAGCGCAAGGGGAAATTCGCAAAGCCAAACAATGCGCCCAATCCAATCGTTAACAATGCAAGGCCGAACAACGCGCAGGGGATATTTGCCCAGCGTTGCGCGCGGGGAGTAGTCCAAACGCCCCAGGTAATGCCCATCGTCCACAGCCCGTTGGCCAAGTGATACACGCAGGACACAATGCCCACGAAGTAGATCGCGGCAAAGATATTTGATCCTTCAAGCACGGCGGCAACCGATGCCGCGGCATGTTCCCAGTCGAATCGAGCCCCGCCAAACGGCCGTGCGACGTGCATAGTCCACCACTGGCAACGAAACCAGCCGTGCATCTGAAACACATGAAAAAGTATGAAGGCCATGGCCACCACTCCCGTGACGCGCTGCAACGTATAGCGCCAGTTCTCCAAATACGGATATTGCCGCAGATTCCGCTTTCCCCGGGATACGATAATCAATCCAATTACGCCGTGAAACAAAATCGGCAGTAAAATCGTGCCCCATTCCAGCACCGAAAGCGTTGTCGGGCCGAGTTGATGAATAATGTTCACCCGCATTTGAAAAGTTTTAGAGCCGTCCAATATGCTGGCATTGGTAGCCAGATGGAAACAAAGGAATCCGCCGATCGGAATCAATCCCAGCAGCGAATGTAACCGCCGCACGACAAATTCATGCTTGCCGAAGATCGATGCTAAAAAAGGAATGTCCATAAAATATTGGTGTAGGCGATTCGTTTAATGTTTAGTCCATATTGCTGGTTTCATCTTTCAATATTTGGTTATAAACTATCCCCCAGCTTTCGTCTTTGGGCATGCATCGCGATGAAATCGCCTGTGATCGCGAGTGCAATGCCCAAAATGAAAACCAAACGGATGAAATGAGAAGACGTCACCAAAGGCATTAACATTATGCCTACACCGAAACCCGCTATAAGCCCGCCGCAATACTCGCCTGTCAATCGAATACGGCTACGGCGCATTTGATACCACTTCAACTTTGTTTTATCTGAGTCGCTATCCATAAAGTCGCTCCTATATTAAAATCGACCCTTGCAAATGCTGGGCTAAGAACTCATGACTCATCACTTTTACAATTCCTTTGACCGAATCACCACCAGTTTCTTGATTTGCATGTCTTCCATCGTATATTGGATCCCGCCCACGCCCAGGCCCGATTCCTTGAGTCCGGCAAAGGGCATCCAATCCACGCGGAATGCGGTATGGTCGTTGACCATCACCGCGGCCGCGTCCAAGCGACGAGTGGCGCGCAAGGCCGTGTCCAGATCGCGGGTGAACACCGCCGCTTGAAAGGCATAAGGCAAGGCATTCGCTCGGGCAATAGCCTCATCCATATTATCAAAGGAATAAACGCAAACCACCGGGCCAAATACCTCGTGCATGCTTACGCGCGCGTCGTCCGGCGGATTGTAAAGCACCGTAGGCGCATAAAATCGCGAGGAAATCGCTTTAGCGCCGCACAATGCCTCCGCTCCCCGGTCAATTGCCTCCCGGACCCACTCGTCCACGCGTTTTATCTCCGACTCGCGGATGAGCGGTCCGACCTCGGTTTCCGGCAGCGTCGGATCGCCCACCTTAAGCCCCCGGGCCAAACCGGCCAAGCGCTCGGCAAACCCCCGGGCGATGCTCTTATCGACGTACACCCGCTGCACCGAAACGCAAACCTGCCCGGCATGATAAAATCCGCCCTTGCAAACCAGCGGCAAGGCATTGTCCACGTCGGCGTCGGCCGCCACAATGACCGACGCCACTCCGCCGTGTTCCAACGAACATCGAGCCCCGGGCGCCAACTTGCGGCGCAAATCCCAGCCTACCCGGCCGCTGCCGATGAAACTGAAAAATCCCAATCTGCGGTCCGCGACCATCGCAGTAGCCACATCGTTATCGACTGTCACAAGCGCCTGGCACCACTGGTCGGGCAATCCGGCCCGGTGAATAATATTGACCAGGCGGAAACAGGAAAGCGGCGTTGCCTTGGCCGGCTTGACAATCACCGGGCATCCGGCCGCGATGGCCGGCCCCACCTGATGGACGATCAAATTCAGCGGATGATTGAACGCGCTAAATGCCGCAACCACTCCGATCGGCTCGTGCCGTGTGAATGCCAATCGGCCCGCGGATGCGGCATTGAGATTCATGGGAATTTCGCCGCCCGCCTGCGTGCGCAAATGCTGGATGCAGAGTTTCATTCCGTCGATGGCCCTGTCGGCCTCGACGCGGGAATCCACAAGCGGTTTGCCGCCTTCGCGGGCGGCCTCCAGCGCCAGTTCATCGCGTGCTGCCTGCATCAATGCAGCCGCCTTTTCCAGCACAGCGATCCGCTGCGATGGTTTTAGCCAGGCATCTCGATTCCGAAACAACCCATAAGCCGTTTCAAACGCCTTTTCCACGGCCGCCCCATCGGCCTGCTCCACCGTGGCGATCAAAGACCCGTCGAACGGCGATCGCACCTCAGCCAAATCCGCCGCCGGTTTTGCCCCGGGAACCATCAGTGGAAAATGTTCCGGCATGGTTAAACTCCTATTGAAAATCCTCGTTCCCACGCTGGAGCGTGGGAACAAGGGTTGCTGAGTTTCCTCGTTCCCACGCTCCGGCGTGGGAACGCAATTCCCAGACGCTCCGCGTCCGAAGAACCACCAAAAGTCTGCCTACATCCAATCCGTCCGAATCGGCAAAAGCGCCGGCAATCCGACGTAATTTCTCGCACTGGAATAACGCCAGTGAGTTGGATCATCCACATAACCCCGTTCCACAGGATTATTGTGCATGTATTCCAGCTTCTGCCACATCATCGCCTCGTCTTGAATCATCTGGGGATGGCTACCTTCCTGCCACACTTGATGATCCCGGTCTGTTTTATGTTTTGCCTTAAAATAATGTAATTGCCGCAAGATAACTTTAACATCTTTTGCCGTCAACAGTTCAATGAGTTGATGGGCTGTAAAGGATTTGAAACTGGATATCTGCTCTTTAAGATCAGGGGCTGAGGCAATAAAGTGCAAATGATTTTCCAAGATAACGTAACCGAAAATATTCAAACCTCGATTTTGTTGAAGGAATTGCCAACTATCAACAATGATTTGTACGGTTTCGGGCCGCGTGAAAATCGGCGTCCAACCGACAATTGTGCAAGTCAGAAAATAGGGATGTGTTGTCTCGAAGATTTTGTACCGAGTTCGTGTCATACAATACTTCCAGCGACGCGGAGCGTCGGGAAATTGCGTTCCCACGCCGGAGCATGGGAACGAGTTTTTCACGCCGGGCAAACCATCTTCCCGAGTTTTTCGGTCAGTTTCATGTTTTCGGAATAATCCACCGGGCAGTCGATGACCACCACGGTATTGTCGGCCACTGCCTGCTTGAGGATGGGCAGCAATTCGTCGGCCGCCCGGACTCGATAGCCCTTGGCCCCGAAGCTTTCGGCGAATTTCACAAAGTCGGGATTGCCGAAGCGGACGTTGCTGATGCGGCCGAATTGCTGTAGTTG
>JBEKGL010000025.1:0-15796 GCA_050012815.1 Thermoguttaceae bacterium | reverse complement strand
ATATAGTCTTCGAGGAGCCTTACGGCTGGTTCGAGGGCGGCAACGAACTCCGTTCCAAGGCCCCGACCATGATCCAGCAAAGAGCTAAAATATTCCGCGCTAAATTCGGCATCGCCAGCGCACAAGAAAAATGAAACCGCTTGCGGTTTCGCGACCCGCCCAAATACAAACCGCTTGCGGTTTCGCGACCCGCCCAAATACAAACCGCTTGCGGTTTCGCGACCCAACAAACCGCTACTGCCCGCGCGTGGGGCCGCCTTCCAGCAATTTCCCGTCTGCGCGATTGCCAAGCTGTTCCAGCAATTTCAGATCGATGTCGTTGCTGGTAAAGTGAACCGCGCCGTCGCCGAATAGAAAATTGACTCCGTAGAAGTGGTAAGATCCGAATCCTCCCACGTAAAGATCGGATTCAATTTTCGCCTGGGCGGGTTTTTCCTGTTCTTCGCCGGGTTTCTCCGCTATCGCGGGTTTCTCGGACTCGGCGGTTTTCTCCGTCGCTGCGGTTTTTTCCGCCTCAGCGGCTTTCTCTGTCTTAGCGGCTTTTTCAGTCGCGGCTGGCGTTTCCGCGGGCTCTTGACCGGGCTGTGGAGCGGATCTGTGCGGGCCGTCGTCGAGCATCGTCTGCCCGAGTTCGGTCCCGCAATTCCGCAAGGTCGCCCTCGTGCCCGACATCCATCCCAAATCCCATTGGCTGCCGGTCTTTTCACCCGCGAAAATCGTATTGGCCGCCCCGTCGGTTATATCTTTGTTCCTGATACGGCTGTTTAAAAACAACACGCCGTTGTTGTTTGCATCGATCGGGGCTTCTGCGCCGTTGTGACACCCGGCGTAGTTGCTTAGCGGCGCCGCCGGATTTTCCAATCTTCCATAAGTGGGACAGTGGAAAATTGCAATTGATATTGCACGCGCCGCGGCGTTTTTAGGAGCGTACGCGCCCGCCGATAAGTCGATATTTTTGTACGTGTTGCGCTCCTCGATGTACGGCAGGATTTGCACCAACCAACTGATATGGTTGCCTTGGGCCACGTTATGGATCGGGCCCTTGTCGTCGATCGTTCCCGGAGGCAAACACTGATTCGACGATTGGTAGCTAGACAGGGCTATGCCCAATTGCATCATGTTATTCGTGCATTCGGCCCGCCGCGCCGCTTCCCGGGCGGCTTGTATCGCCGGCAACAACATGCCCACCAAAATTCCAATGATGGCGATAACCACCAGTAATTCCACCAGTGTGAATGCAAAATGTCTTGTCTGTTTCATGGCACGGTTTCCATTAAAGTTCCCTCTCCGGGCACCAACCGAAGGTTGGTCGGGAGAGGGCTAGGGTGAGGGCTGTAATGATTTATTTCACTTCCAAAATTAATTCCTTGCTATATCGTACCCGATCCAGGGGATCGTCGGGAAACGCGGCTTCAACTTTGACCAGGCGGCCGCTTATCCGCTCGGGAATCGGCTTTACTTCTATCTTTACCATCCCGGCATCATCGCCGCCCAGGTCTTTGGCGGGAATTATCCATGTTTCGCCGCTATAATCGGCGTCGGCGGCCAATTTCGCGGCTGCCCGCTCCATGCCCGATTCGGCCAGCCATTGGGCCTGTACGCTCCAGCCGAAAGTCCGTGCAACACTGTGAGACGCAACGGCCAGTTTTACTCCGGTGATCAGCAGCATTGTCGCAATGGCCAGGCAGGCCAGAATCAGGATCAACATCATTCCCCGCCGTTTTCGACCTGATCGCTTCATGGCTTGTCCTCCGTCGAAGCCTTCGGCAACGCCTTGGACAGCCGCCAGTCGCGGCCCAGCACGGCTTCGATTCGCACCGGACCCGCACGATAAATCTTTTCCGTTTGCTCCTTGGGCGTTATTACAATAACGGCGACGGTTGCCTCCCCCAGCGCCTCGGTCTTGATCGCCGCCATCATGTCCTGCGGCAGCATGTACGATTCCCGCCGCACGATCTTTTCGCCTTGTAATTCGCTGCGATCGATGCGGCCTTCCAGGCATTGATAGCGAACTCTTGTGTCATCGGCCGTGTTGGGCAACAGATCGAATAACGTTTCCGTGGCGTCCGGCGACGTTTTCTGCATTGAATGGACGTCGCCGCGGAATTGTTCAGCCAGGCGGTTTAAAGTTTGGCAGTATTCCAAGTGTTCCCGGCCGGAGTTGTGACTTTTCATCAGCGCATAGAGCAGAAGCACGGCGATTCCGGCCAGCGTGGCCCCCACGGTTACGGCAACCAGCATTTCAATCAAGGTGAATCCGCGTCCTCGCTTCATCGTTGATACCTCCAGGCGACAAGCCGCACGGGCTGGGTCCACCGGCCTGCGTTATCCTGCCAGCGGATCGTCACGGTTATGCGTTTGGCCGCCGGTTTTGCATCTTCATCGGCAAGATCGATTTTGAGTTCCCCCTCGGGCAAAGCGAGTTTGCTTTCCGGCGAAAGCGACATTTTCGAAAGCCTTTCGGCCGACAAATCGCCCCACCCAGCGGCGTCGATCCGTTCCATGACGTTGCCGGCCTCGCATAACGCCGCTTGCCGTTGGTCCAATGCCTGGCGCTGCCCGGCCGTGACCGCGAAGTATTTCACGCATAGCGCCGTTAAGGCCAAAAGCAGCACGCCGGCCACGGCCATTTCAATCAAAAACATTCCTCGCCGTTTCATGGGGGAATTAACCTCTATAACCTGAATATGTCTATATTTGCCATCTTAATACTAAAACATTCCACGCCGTTTCATACGCCAGACAGTTTCATAATTAAAGTTATCAGCGGATAAAACAATGCAACCACAATGAACATGACAATCAAGCCCACGCATATTATGACCGGCGGATAGGCCGCTTGCACCAAGGCGTTCAGTCGGTAAGCCAGACGACGGCGGTTACTGTCGGCCATTTCGCGCATGGCCCAAGGCAAATTGCCCACCCGCTGTGCCGCTTTCAGCACTGCCTGATCGGCCCGTTTAATCAGTCCATGCCGGCTGAGGCTTTCGCACCAGTCCCCGCCGCGGTGAATATCCTCGCCCACGTAGCTTAGTTTCCGTCGGATATCTGCTTGAGGGTACGTCCCGGCCATGGTCAACACGATATTGCCTAGCGGTTGACTGCTTTCGGCCGCCAGCGCCAAACTATCGAGAATGATCGCCGAGTGCTTGCGGCGCATGAGCCTTGTAAATCCGGGCAAGCTGAATGAAGCCCAGCCCAAATAATAAAAGATTAAATAAATAAACAGCCCTACGAACAACAGGTATAACGGCACAAAAATAATCCAGGTTTGTCCTATAAACCTGGAGACTTCAATTAAAGCCGCCGTTATCCCAGGCAAAGAGGTATGAAAATCGCGAAATATTTTTTCATAGGAAGGTACAATCTTTATCATCACAAAAGCGAAAATGCCCGTGCCTATGATAATCACCATGCCAATATAAAGCAGTTTGGTAATCAGGGAGTTCCAAATAACGGTCAATAAGTCGCGCGACAACACCGCTTGACGCAACGATTTGGCCAATGCGCCGGATTCATATCCCACGCGGATCATGGGCAAAATCCTCTCCGGCAAAATGCCCGGAATTTGCTCCACGGCATCGGGCAAAGGAACGCCCGAAGCCAGCAGTTTGGCTAATATCCGGGCCTTTTCGGCCATTCGTCCCCCGCTTTCCCGGGAAAAGGCCTCGATGCTCGGAACCAGGGGGATCATTTTTTCGGTGGAAATGGCCATCGTCCACAGCAGGGCGTTCTGCTGCGAACGGTAATGCGGCCGCAGGGTTGCGGTTATCACGATGCCCACCGGGATCAAGATCGCCATGATGATCAATGCCATCGACAATGTAACGCTGAATAGTCCGGATGGCGAAGTAATAACCATGCCTATTATCCCGCCGATAATAACAACCCAACACCCAAGCAAAATAAGCAAGTGCAACCTGTCACTGCTAATTTTTCTCTGTCCGGACGCATAGCGCAACACGAACAATCCCGCAATCGCCAACTCTGTTAGCGTCAAGTAAAAATAAAAAATGAACAGGTTTTCATTACTTATAAACATGTTAATAATTTTACCTATTCAATCGCGTCGTCTAATGCCCGCCGGTTAAACGGGTAATTAATGCTATCAATGGCATGAATAGTCCCACCACGAACAAACCGCATAGGAAAATGACCACAAGGAAGGTAGCGGGCAATAAAAATACTTCCAGATTTCTGCCTTGCGTGTTTGCCCGGCCCTCGAACATCTCGGCGGCCGATTGGAAGGCCTCCCCCAGCGTCGATGCCTTTTCGCCCAATTCGATCAATGGCAGCAGATCGGCCGAGAATTGCGACCTTGCCCCGATGCTTTCGCTCAGCGAACGGCCCTGCTCGACGTCCGCCGCCGTCTTGCGGCACGCCTTGCCAAGATATGCGTCCCGCACCCCTTTTGCCGTAAAACGCAATGCTTCGGGCAGCGGTATTTTTTGTTGCAGGAACATCGCCATCAAACGCGAAAACCGCGCCATCTGACTCCACTTCAACGGAGGCCCGATGAACGGCAGCAGGTAAAACGCCGGCGACAGCCAGGAACTTATCGTCCACGTACCCAAAATCAGGGGAACGGCCAACATCAACACCGTTATTGCCGTTAATACGCATGCAACAGGTCCAGCCCCGTTGAGCACCAATACTGTTATCTCGGGAAGATTTGTTTTGAAATCTCTAAATATGCGTTCAAACTGAAGTGTGATATAAAAATTAGCCAATATGGCTAAAAAACTCATCACGATCATCAACAAAGTCGGATAGGCCAGGTTTAACCATACCTGCCTCCGCAGATCATATTGTGTCCGCTCCAGGTCAACGAATTGTTCCAGCGCCTCGGCCAGGTGTCCGCTGCGGATGCCGGCGGTAATTAGTCCCCGGAGATGGGTCGGCAAGCGGGTGCCAATGTTATTAATGGCGTCCTCTAGCGACACGCCCTGTTCTACCTTCTCCGCCAGATCGAGCAACACCGGACGCAGCCGGCGCGTGGGCCATTCCTCGGCCAACGCCCGCAATCCCGCCGGCAGCGGCAAGCCCGCCTTGGCCAATTCGGCCAGGCCGGAAGCCAACTCGGCGGCCTCCCCGGCTGAAAGTCTCATGGGCAAACCTGCATCGGATGATTCGGCTGAACTCATAATAACTGTCCTCGTTCCAAGGCTCCGCCCCGGAACGCACTCATCGTGCCAATGCTCGTAGCATGGTGGTATAGGGTATAAACAATGTCAATGCGTATAAACAGGTTATCACGCCCGAAACGCACACCGTCAGAACCACTGGAGTAAACACCCGAAGCAGGTCGGCTTGATGTTCGGCCCGGCGGTTATACATTTCGGCGGCGTGTTTTAATGCCGGCACAAGGATGTTTTTCTGTGAGGCCGCGGGCAATAGCCAGCGCAACAACGGCGGAAACGCGGTCAATTGCCCGTCGTGCCCAACAAGGCTTTGTCCGCTCTTCACCATTTCAGACGCGTGCCGGGCGGCATCCATCAGCCGCTTATCCCCGGAGGCCTCGGCGGCCAGCATCAGGGCCTCGGGCATGGGCACGGAGTTTTCCACCAGCAGCCCCAGTATGTCGGCAAAAGCGGCATTCCGCGACCATTTTAACATTGACCCGAACCAAGGCATCTTTGCGGCAATTCGCCCCAGGCCGGTTGCACCGATCCACGTGGCACGGCGCGATCCCTGCCACATAAAAACAGCAAGAATTACTAGCAAAATCGGCACGCCAAGTCCCCAGTAAATCGCCCCATGTCCGACCCAGGCCAAGACCACAAAAATCCACCGGCCGGGCATTTTCGGTGCCAACGCCGTAAAGTCGGCAGCCAACTTCGGGGCAAGCATGCTGGAAAAAAAGGCAAAACTCAACCAGCCCAGAATCACCACCATAAATGGGTACAAGGCCGCTGAGATCACGCTCCGCCGGGTTTCGGCCAGGCGTCGGATGCTGCCGGATAGAGATTCCAATGCCGCCGATAAACGCCCCGCTCGCAACCCAGCCTCAACCACCGCGCGGTAAACCGGCGGAAATTGGGCCGAACATTCGGCAATCAACTGCGGAAGCGACTCCCCTCGACCGGCCCGCTGAGCCAACAACGTAGTAATTTTACCAAGAGTCCCAGGCAAATCTTCGCCTATCTCGGCAAGGTTTGCCTCCAACGGAACGCCTGATCGAACCAACGCGGCAATCTCATCGTTTAACGCGGAAAGCTGATCAAGCGTGATCGGGGGTGGATTGGGTAGAATGTCCATGGGCATGGAATATTCGCTCAAATATTAAATATCAGAGGATAACGCATTCTCATGCCCGAGAACTATCTATTTATATCATGTTTATTTACCAAGTAAAGTAGTAATTTTGGAATAATTACAAAAATACCCTTGTTGGGGCAATACTTTCCTTTTCCGGAGCCGGCAACTCAACTGCCACCCAAACAAGCAACCTAATGCCTAAAGCCTATAGCCCATAGCCAAAAGCCGAATGCCTAAAGCCTACTCACCAAATCCCAAAACCCGTCGGACTTCCGCCGCCGATGTCCGGCCCGCGTCAACCGCCTGACATGCCCTGGTCCACCGGCTCACCATCCCGGCCTGTAAGGCTAGTTTTTCCAATTCCGCCGTATCCGCCCGCGAAAGCACCGCACGCCCAAGGTCGGTACGCATCAAAACCACCAATTCCGCTATCAAAAACCGACCCTGAAAACCCGTACCGCGACAGGCCTCGCAACCAACCGCCCGCCGCACTCGTTTTACGTTAAGACCTAATCGGTCCTCAACATCGTTCGATTCCCGGGCGCAATCGCACAACTGGCGGAGCAATCGCTGATTGACCACGGCCAGCAAACCGCTCCGCAGGATATAAGGTTCTATGCCCATGTCCAACAGCCGGCTCACGGTTTCGGCCGCGCTGCCGGCATGAAACGTCGTCAACAGCAAGTGGCCCGTCAACGAGGCCTGCATGGCCGCGTCGGCCGTGGCTCGATCACGGATTTCCCCCACGAAAATCACCTCCGGGTCCTGACGCATAAGGAAACGCAGACCCGAAGACAGGTCCAGTCCGGTTTGCTGATTGACCTGCGACTGCGCCACGCCTTCCACGGCCACTTCTATTGGATCCTCGATGGAAACCAAACTCCTTGCGTCCGAGTTCCGTTGGGCTATTTCGCGCAAACATGCATAGGCGGTAGTGGTTTTTCCGCTGCCCGCCGGCCCGGATACGACGATCGCCCCAGATGTCTCCGCTAGCAGATCCCGCAAAGCCGTCAAGGCGTCGGCCGGAAGTCCAAGATCGTCCAATCGCTGATACAAACACGCCCCGCCGAAAAACCGCACCACCGCCCGTTCGCCGTGCAAGGTGGGAAAAGTGCTTACACGCATTTCCACGTCCGTCCCCGGCTCGCGGATCCGCCCTTCCTGCGGCCGGTCCGTGTGATATGTCAACAATTCGGCTTTGACCTTCAGCCGGGCGATGATATTCGGCCCCAATTTGGCCGAAACCACGGCCGCCGGCGCCAACACCCCATTAAGCCGATATTTCAGTTCCAATCCCTGCGAAGTCGGCTGCAAGTGCAGATCGCTGGCCCCGCATGAACGACCCTCGGCCAGAATGGCATCCACTATCCGCGTGGCATATTGCGGATCAGCCGGATCTAAATTTTCTAAACCGAACATAATCACTCCAATCATATTATAATTCTTGGAATCACAATTTGCGCTAGAACATAGTATCTATATTCACTAAACTGAACTTAATCACTCCGAAAATATTAAAATTCTTGGAATCCCGATTTGCGCCCGAACAACAGCCACAGGAAAAACGGCCCGCCCAGCAATGCCGTGATCACGCCCACCGGCAGTTCGGCCGGGGCCATGATCGTCCGGCCCACGCTGTCGCAAATCACCAAAAACGCCCCACCCAAAAGCCATGTAGCCGGAAAAAGCCGCCGGTGGTCCGCTCCCACCAGCAGCCGGCAAATATGCGGCGCCATCAGCCCCACGAACCCGATCGGCCCGCAAAACGCCACCACCGCCCCAACCATCAGCGACACCGCGAAAAACAACAACATCCTGGTGAAATTTACCGCCACGCCTCGGCTTACGGCAAAATCCTCGCCTAAAAGCATCAGGTTCAACTCGTGCGTCAGGAAGGCGATTATCAGGCAGCCCGTGGCCACAAACGGCAGCACTGTCAGCACCTCGCCGAAATCCACCACGTTTTCCATGCCCCCCATCACCCAGCGGATCATGCGAAACGAACGCGAAAAATCGCTCATGTATTGCAAAAATAGAATCAAGCTGGAAAAAAAGAAACTTATCGCCACGCCCGCCAACAACATGGTGGCCGTGGTCGAACCCTTTGGCGCACGCGTCGTCAACGTGTAAACCAAAACAATGGTTGTCACTGCCCCCATAAACGCCGACAGCGTGACACCTGGAATCCCCAATAAGGAAAATTGCCATCCCAGTTGAATACACAACGCCGCCCCCAGCGCGGCCCCGCTGGAAATGCCCAGCGTAAACGGCGTGGCCAACGGGTTGCGAAACATGGCCTGAAAACTCATCCCGCTGGTGGCCAATGCCGCGCCGGCCAAAAAAGCCATCGCCACCCGCGGAATTCGCAGTTTCCAAAGAATGTCGATCTTCACCGCATCGTCCGTCCGGCCCCATAACGCTCCCACTGGAATCGTTTCCATGCCCCAAAACGGCGCCGCCGCCACAACAACCGCGGCCAGCGCGAACAATCCAAAAAGTATCAACGACCGATTTTTATTCATCGTTTAGCCCCGGAGCTTGCTCCGGGAGGAACAATCATGGATATTTTCTTCCCCGGATGATCGACTAGCAAAAACTGCGTATCGTAAATCCGTCCCAGCATGTCCGGTTTCATGATCTCGGCCGGAGTACCGTCAAAGACCACTCTGCCTTCTTTTAACGCCACCACCCGATCCGCCTCCAACACCGCGTGATTCAGATCGTGCGTAACGGCCAGTATGGTGACGCCGAATTCCTTGTTTACCCGCGCAGTCAAGGCCAGAATTTCATTTTGCCGATTGTAATCCAAAAAGGTCGTCGGCTCGTCCAACAGCCAAATATGCGCCCCTTGGGCCAGAGCGGCGGCAATATATACTTTTTGCCGCTCCCCGCCGCTGAGCGTGGAAATCGCCCGCCCGGCAAACTCGCTCGTGTTCGTCCTCGACATGGCCTCGCGCACCGCCTGCCGGTCTTTTCCACTCGCCGGCGAAAACGGACTAAGGTGCGGATATCGGCACATTAGCAGGAATTCCTCCACGCTGAAGGGAATCGTCCGGCCGTCGGCCTGAGGAACGTAAGCCACCAGCCCGGCAAGTTCCTTTTGCCGAAATCGTTTGATTGTGCGCCCCTCGATTTTCAATTCCCCCGATCCCCCGCTGAGCAACCGATCGAAACACTTCAACAACGTTGTCTTGCCCGCCCCGTTGGGTCCCACTATCGCCACATATTCCCCCCGCCGAACCGAAAAAGACACCTCGTGCAAAATCTCTTTTCCTCCCAGTGAAAATGAGAAATTCCTCGCTTCCAGAACCGCCGTGTCGTTCGATTCCAAAACTGCCCCGACGCCGGAGTTTCTTTCAAACGTCCCCTCTCCCTTTGGGAGAGGGCTAGGGTGAGGGCGATTGTTCATGAATCGTTCCAGTCCATCTCCGGGTGCAGCAACCGGGCCAAATCTTCCACGAACCGAATAAAACGAGGGCCGGGCACGGTCGCATAGTCCCGATTAATCGCATAAACCCGATGCCGTTTCACCGCCTCCACCCCGGCCAGACCTTGCCAATCGGCCATGCCGCGCTGGGATTGAATATGCCCCTCATCCAAACCCGATACCAGGTCCACGATCACATCAGGATTCATCCGCATGATGCCCTCGGTCGAAACCACCGGAAAACTCGCCCCGCCTTGGCGATACACGTTTTCGCCCCCGGCCAGTTCCACCATCTTGTCGAAAAATCCATCCGCGCCTGCTATGTATACGTCCACCAGTCCGCCGCTGCCTCGTATGCGGTCGATGGCAATCATCACCCTGGGCCGTTTGGCTTGGGCGGTTTTTTTGCGGATCCTCTCCAGACGCGACTGGATGTCATCGACGGCCCGCCGCCCCCGATCCTCTACTCCGCAGATGCCGGCTATAGATCGAAGCGAATCGATAATTCCCTCGATGTTCTTATGACAAAGCACTTTTGTTTCCAGCCCCAACTTCTGAAATCCAGGCAGTGATCGCGCGTGTTCTTCCAACATCAGCACCAAATCCGGCCTCAAGGAAATGATGGCCTCGAAATTCGGATCCAGAAATCCGCCCACTTTCGGAAGTTTTTGCACTTCGGCGGGATATTTGCAATATCGAGTCACGCCCACCAACCGATCGCTTAATCCCAAGACATAAAGCGTTTCGGTTATGCTCGGCGCCATGGAAACAATCCGTCCATAATTTCCCGGCCCGACGGCGGCAATCTTCGCTCCGGGAAAATATCGCTCACGGATCGAAAAACACACCGTAAACACGAGCAGACTCGTCGCAATTAAAAATATCTTGTTCGCCATGATATCTCACTGGCATCTATTTCGGAGAAGACGCACTAGTGTCATCATAATGATAAAATGCGCCGTCATGACGACTTCACATAACCCTTAATCGTACTTAAACCGATCGTCATAACTCCTTATCATTTATAATGTTACACTCCTCAAACAAATTATTGGCATGACAAATGCTCCTAATATATTGTGCAAAATACCCTTACCTTGTTCCGAAAGGACATCGCCATGAAACGCATTATCCTCGCTATTGCAATTCTCGGCGTGTTAAGTCTTCTGTCCGCTCCGCTTTTCGCCGATGGCGGACGGTATCCTAACATAGTCAAAGTCAACCAATTTTACCACGGCGGCCATCATGGCGGATACCACGATGGATATCAGGGCGGATATTACGGCGGTTGGAATACATATCGAGTTTATCAGGCGCCACCGCCGGTCTGGCAATATCCTCCTGTTCAATCAACTATGTTTCCGAACGTTCCGCCCTGGCCCCCTCGGCAGAATTATCCGGCGTCTTATTACTATTATCCCAACGCCGGTTTTTACTACTCAAACCCAAATATTGCCATTGGAGTCGAATTCTAAGCCTATAAAACCGAGGGCCCGCCGCGAGATGCGGTCCTTTATCGAGCCAGGGTGTCATCCCCGCACTGGCTTGTTGAACGAAACCTCCCGGCCCCCTCGGTTTATTTATCAACTTTCAAAAAAATCCTTCCTAGAACGGCTACGGCCGTAACCAACATTAAGGTTCAGGGTTCAATATACATCGTTTTATAGTGCGGAATCACGGTGAAACGATGATATATTTTCATGAACCCTGAACCCGAGTTGGTTTTCATCAATCGCTATCTAATACATACCTGTGCCGATAAATCGCTTGCGGTTTCGCGATAAGCATACAAAATGCCGTTTTCCTGAAATAATTGCCGACTGTCTAAACATAATTTTGAATGGAAATTGGCATAACGCCTAAAAATATGTCTCTCTCTTTAAAACTAAAGGAGCATGAATATGTTGCGGATCGCTAACATTACATTGTTAATACTGACTTGCAGCGTATTGTCGGCTTGGGCGCAAACCGATGCGCCTGAAAGACAACCCGTCACAATTCAACGCGGAACCAGAACCTCCCCTCCTATCGGCATCGGCAATCCATCGCGCCAAAGCGACACTTCCGCCTTGCCCTCTAATACGTCTGAACCTTCCCAGAGCCGTCAAGCCGCTTCAGTTACTCCGCCATTCGTTCCCGAGCCGGTTCAGGTAATCCCTACCAAGGAAGGTGAAAACGGCCATATCCGTACAGTCTGCCGCTTGGGATTCATTCCCGCCAAAAATGCCGCGGAGACATTAATAAAAATATTCAAAACCGAAGGCGAATCAATGTCGGAACCTGTTAAAAACAAAGTGGTGATTGTACCCGAGGTTTTAAGCAACTGCCTTATCGTTAGCGGTCCGCCCGCCGCGGTTGATGAAGTGCGCCGCCTGGTAAGCGAGATGGATCGCCCCGCGGTAGTCGTTCGATTGGAAGTGCAATTAACCGAAGTAGTATCGGATAAAGAAAAAAAGGCCGCTGATGACTCCGATGCCGCCAAAAGCAAAACCGCCGACGATACAACCTCTAAAAAGTCCCCTGAAAAAACTGAAGAAGGGCCTTTGATGCACGCGGAATTTTCCACTCTGGACGGTCAACAGGCATATATTCAATTCGGGCGTACTGAAGCGCACATTAGGGGTACATCGTCTAATAGTTTAGGTATGACCAACACCGTAACTCAAATGCAAGTGGGATCCACAGTCCAAATGACGCCGCGAGTGGCGCCCGGAGGAATTGTGGTATTGGAACTTAGTATTCAAGACTCCCGTTCCGGTCCGATGGAAGAAGGTGCGATCATTGCCACGCTCAAAGACGGCAGTTCCATTCGATCCCCAAATACCGATATGCTGATAAATAAAACCACGCTCCAACTCCAAGACGGCCAAACGCAAACCATCAGCACCATGACTCGCAACGGCAAAGCCCGGCGGATTGCCGTCACGGCACACATCATTCACCCCGGCGCAGAAAAATAACGCCAAATAAACTTTAGCCAAAAACATGCGTCAATGTTTAGCCCGTGCACTTGTGCACGGAGTTTTTCCTGCCAACAACTTCAACATAAACTCCCGGGCCAATTCTCCGATGCCCAAGCTCTGGCTTTCCCGAGGTCCGGCGACGTTCAGCACTTCCACGCGATTTTCCTCGAGCCATTTGCGAATTTCGCCCGGCTGAACGGGCGAATCCAGATCGACCGCCATGAACGGCCTTTGATGTTCTTCCGCCAATCGAAGCGTCAATAATGTCCCTCCGCTTAACTGACCGCGATAGAGTATCAGCGTGGCATCGCTTTCCAAAACATTGCGTTCGGTCCGCGCCGGATAATCGGGCGAGTTGGTTTCTTCCAACCGATAGCGGTCCGGAATCCGCCCGTCCTCGGCCTGCCGGCCCTGCGGACACCATCCGCCCTGCTCGATTCCAAGTGCTATGGCAGCATCCAAAGCTCCCCGATCCACCCCCGTCTGCCCGCCGGATATGATCTTCCTCATAAACTTATTCCCCCACGCTCTGCGTGGAAACGGGCGAACAAGACAGCCCTCAATTTATCGCATCCTCGGACGGCGCGTAAACTCATCGGCCTTTTGCATATTATCGTCCGGCAGAACAATTCGTGTGCCAGGCGCAAGACAATCAATCTCCTTGCCCAACACGTCCGCGTTCAGATCATAAATCTCCACCCAACGCGACGCCTTGCCAAGCTCGCATCGCGCGATATCGAACAGCGAATCGCCCTCGGCCGCGATATAAGTCCGGCCCGTGCCGGTCGAACTATTGGTGCTATCGTGCCGCAAATCATTGCCATGATCCCTCAAGTCCGCTCCGCCGGAATCGCCGAATATGCCGCTTGCTTGCCGAGGTTCCAATGATCCCGGACCATCCGTTTTTTTATAACGATCATATCGATCCTCAACCTCGCCTTTTGGCGGCTCGGGCATGTACGAGTCCCGCGGTTTCAACTCCGCTGCCCCGCCGTGGGAAATCTTCTTCCTGCCCGAATCGGGCACCATGTTCCACAAATCATCGTCGCTCGCCGTGCCTTGAGGCGGCTTCCCCTTCGCGGTCGTGGCTGTAATTACCCTGGGTTGGCCTGCCAAGGCAACTGCGGTTCTCGCTTTGTCTGCTTTGTCCGATGTCTCTTTTTCCGCTTTTGCCGGCGCATCCGATCTTTCGGCGTCCTTGCCTTCAGCCAACAAAGCCTGCTCGGCGGCATGGGAGCTATAAAATCTCTTAGCCACCACGGCAATGAAGATAATCGCCAGAACAAAAATTATTGTCAGCCCTATTTTCGCCTCTTTGTTCATGATCCACCTCCATTTTTTCACACTATCAAATCACTCCCCTCTCCCACCGGGAGATCCAGGGATTCTTGCTGGTCCGCTCTATCATTCAATCACTCCCCTCTCCCACCGGGAGAGGGCTAGGGTGAGGGCGGAATTATCAATACTTGTCATTACACACGTTCGGCCACGCGGAGTTTCGCGCTTCGGCACCGCGGATTCCGATCGATCTCCTCCGCCTCCGCGCGAATCGGTTTGGAAGTAAGATTCTTCAACCGTTGATCGTTGCGAAAGGCCTCCTTTACCCGCCGATCTTCCAGCGAGTGAAAACTGATTACCGCCATCCTGCCCCCGGGCCGCAAACAATCCGGGATCCGCCGCAAGCCGATCTCCAACGATTTCAGTTCGTCGTTCACTGCGATCCGCAATGCCTGAAACGTCCTAGTGGCCGGGTCGATCCGCTCGCCGCGCGGCGGCCTGGGCACGCTTCGCCGTATCAACTCCGCCAACTCCTGCGAGGTCTCAATCGCCTTGTGCCGCCGCTCTTCAACAATCGCCCGGGCGATCCGCCGGCTGTATCGCTCCTCGCCAAAATGAAAAATTAACTCAGCCAGATGCTCGGCGCTGAGCCGATTTATCAATCGCCGGGCAGGCTCGCCCGAGCTGGGATCGAACCGCAAGTCCAGCGGCCCCTCAAGCGAAAAACTGAATCCACGCCGGACATCGGCCAATTGATCGCTGGATATTCCCAAATCCAATACCACGCCGTCCACGCTCTTGATGTTCAATCGTTCCAACACCTCCGGCAAGTCGCAATAATTGGCCTGTGCTAGCCTGACCGGCATCCCTTGAAATTGTTGCTGACATCTATCGATCGCCTCCGGATCGCGGTCAATCGCGATGACCAACCCGTTCGGTCCCACGCGTTCGAGCAATGCCCGGGCGTGGCCTCCGCCCCCTAACGTTCCGTCCACCATCACTATCCCCGGACGCGGATCGAGCCATTGCACGACCGCATCCAACAATACCGGAACATGAACTGACAACGACTCGGCCATATCCAATGCAAACCGAAACATCCAACAAAAAAAACTAAAAAACAAATACCATTCTTCTTAATTCAAACCTGCTCGCAAACTATCTAAATAACGCAAAAACCTCATGTCATACAAATTACCCAATAAACCGCTTGCGGTTTCGCGATGCACCAAAATAATATTCTCGTTCCCACGCTCCCGCGCTCAAAAATATTCTCGTTCCCACGCTCCCGCGTGGGAACGCCCAAAGAATACACACTTAATCGACAACAAACAAGTTTGTTTTTCCCCCCTACCGTTGGTAATGTTACGTACTGCTTCCGCACAAGGGAAAAGAGGCTTATACTCATTGACTCCCGCACGGTAAAGCTCAGCTTCAACCCAGCCGGTAAACAGAAAATCCATGAGCGAACTTGACCAATACGACTACGAACTTCCCCGGCATTTTATTGCTCAAAACCCGGCAATTTCGCGTATCGACGCCCGCCTGCTGGTCGTCGACCGGAAACACAACTCCTTGGATCACAGGTACATACGCGATTTGCCCGAAATCCTCCGCGCTGGCGATTGCCTGGTCTTAAACGACACCAAAGTCATACCCGCCCGACTGCTGGGCTATCGGGCCAATACGGGGGGGAAATGGGAAGGCCTGTTCCTCGAAGCCGCGCCGGACAAGGCTTGGAGGGTTTTAAGCCACACTAGGGGTAAACTCACCCCAGGCGAGCCGATCATCTTGCTTAATGTTGACGGCACGGAAGATATTCGTCTCGTTTTGACCGTCAAAGACCTGGATGGAACCTGGATCGTCCGTC
>JBEKGL010000024.1:0-15815 GCA_050012815.1 Thermoguttaceae bacterium | reverse complement strand
AACAAGCATTTTTGAATCTCAACGCTGACAAACCAGTAATGCCCCGGATTCATACAATCATCCCCTGCCAATCACTGGAAATATATAGCATGTGGAGACCTCCGGCGTGGTAATAAATATATTACGAAAGACGTGTGTTTGCCGATTGTGCGTTTTGTACGCATCTTGCGGGTGGGGCGGGCGGGTAAAGAATACCGTTCGGCGCCGCCGATATGCTACATTTGCTCGGGACGCCGTGCAAAAGCCGCCGCGGAATATCCGCGACGGATTGAAATACCCACAATAGGGATCAGCGACCGTGGACTACTTTTCCGCCATTCCGTTCGATTACCGCATATTCATCTTCGCGATGCCGTTGGTCATGCTGGCATGGTCGGCGGCAAAACTACGCCGCCGCCCGGATGCGTCGGCGCAATGGTCCTTTCTCCTATGGTTCGGACTGGGATTTGGTTTGGCTGAATTTATCGAGTCCGCCCAGTACCTAAGCCAGGCGGTTCTCGCGCTGTGCGCCCTTGGGGTATGGACGGGCTTGGAGATTTATCGGGGCAAATTCGATGCAGCCGCCGGCCGCAAGTCTCCGTTCCCGCTCGGTTGCATCATCACCGCGGTTGTGTTGTCGGTCGCCGTCGTTTACGCGGCAATAGATCGAGACACCGGCCTTAACGAAGCCGGTGAGCAAGACGTTGCACAGGCCGCCCTTGCGCCGCAACAGGCCTCTCAGAGTGATTCCCATATGGAACGGACTTGGGCGCACATAATGGCCGACCGCCGGCAGGTGGGTTTGAATTTTCTTAAAGGAGCCATACTAATCGCCGTCTGCCTGGTGGGCGTTTACCAATGTTGGAACGTCGGCAGTTGTATTTTAAGACCCAAAAAACAAGCCGATACTTTTACCGGCCTGCCTGGAGCAGGTTAGTTCTTGCGATGATCCGCGGATCATCTCGGATTATCGCGGGAAAATTCCATTGCCAGATTCGTGAAGACGATCAATTCTTTTTGCCGATTGCCCGTGCGAATTCCGCCGCGAAAAAAACTGTTGCCGCCGCGTAATAAACCCAGAGCATGATGGCGATAAAGGCCCCCACGACCCCATACACGCTGTAGTGCGTTCCGATCACCAAGGCGGCTAGAATTCTGCGCCCGGCCTCCCAAATAACCGCGGCGAGCAGCCCTCCGCCGGCGGCCGCCTTCCATCGCACCGGGGCCTTGGGCAAAATTTTATACAATATGGCGAACAGCAGCCAATTCATCGCCACTGAACTTCCCATGGTCAACAGGCCCCACATGGTATCCGATTGCATCAAATGCGTGGAAGCGAAAGTTTGCATGGTTGCCAGCGTCATGTTAAATAGGAACGCCGCGATTACCAGAAGCCACACGCCCAGCAACAGGAGAAACGCACGCAGCCGTTGAAAAAGAATGTGACGGATGGCGGCGAGAATCCCCGTGTATTCCCGTCCGGGGATGTTCCATATACGGTCGAAGGCCTTTTCGAACTGGGCGAAAACCGCCATCGCGGCCATAAGCAGGGTTATCAGCCCGACCGGGCCGCTTAGCGCGGCATTCGTTTTTACCGAGGAGAGCGCGACTTCCACCTGTGCGGCCAGCGAAGGCGCCACATTGTCGGCCAGCAGGGTCAATAACCGTTGCTGGGCGTTGATGCCCCAACCGGTGAATTTCAGCAGAAATCCCATCACCGACAAGAGCAAGAGCAAAAGTGGAAAAAAAGACAAGGCCATGTAATAAGAAGTCGCCGCCGCCAATACCGCGGCATCGTCCTTCTGCCAATTTTGATATGCTTCGTAAAGCTTCCGAAAAACCCTGATAATGACTTGAAAAATGCCACCCATTCCCGCTTCCTTTTAAAAAGAATACCCGCCGACGGCGCGTTGCAATTCGGCCAGGCGGCGATGGTAGTCGGTTAGGGTTTGATAGTACTTTTCCCATTGGCCGTATAGTTGGCGTTGGGCATCTATAAGGCGGAGGAAGTCGGTTTTGCCGGCGGTGTAATTTGCCCGGGCCGATTGGGTGTATTGCTTTGCCGCGGGCAGGATTTTTTCGTCGTATAGATGTAATACCCGTTGGCCTTCGAGGAGTTCGGCGTAGGCCGATTGCACCTCGAAGCGAGTTTGATCGGCCATGTTGGCGTACTCGGCCCGCTCTTTTTGCAGTTTGGCCATGGCCTCGCGCCAGGCGGCGGAACGTTTTTGTTGCCAGAGCGGGACGTTTACGTTCATGCCCAGTTGGGGGCGCATTTCCTCGGGCATGAAGGCGTCGTACTTGCCCACGATTTCCACGTCCGGATAATAATCCTTGCAAGCCAGATTCACGGCGGCCTCGGCGGCGCGGATGCGTGCGGCCTGGGCGGCCAGGTCCGGGCGGCGGCACAAGGCCGTGTCGCGGAGTTCATCCACCGGCGGCAGGGCGACGGGCGGACTTAAGTTCGACGGCGGCGGCAACGGACTATCGGCCTGCCGATGCAGCAGGGTATTGATTCGCGCAATGGCAATGTTTTCCCGGCGGGCCAATTCCGCGCCGCGGGCTTCCAGGTCGGCCAGTTCCAGATCGGCCTGCAATACATCCTGCTGTGAGACCTGATTGGCCTCGTATCGTGCCATGGCTGTGGAGCGGAATTCCTGCATCAATTCGGTGTTGGCGGCGTTGATTTCCGTTTCGCGCCGCACCAGGTAGAAATCGAACAAGGCATTGGCGGCCGACTCGGCCAATCGCAGTCTCAAATCGGCCACGTCCTGGCAGGCGGCGTCGGATTCGGCCTGGGCGATGCGTCCACGGAGTTGCCGCTTGCCGAAGAAGGGGATTTTTTGCGAGCCCATCAGCATCCAGCCGCCGTCGGGGCCAAGGCCTTGCGTGCCCAACATGTAGGAGAACATGGGATCGTCCAGGGAGATCATCTGCGGATATCGCTGGGCCGCCGCTTGCCATGCCGCGATCATCGCTTCGAGCGAGGGATTTCGGGCCTGGACCTCGAAGATCAACCGCTCGGCGTTTAATTCGCTTTGACCGGCAAAGGGGTCGGCCGGATCGGATATCAGGGAAACAGGTACAGTCTCCGGCTTGGCGGAATTGGGAAACGGCAAAGGCAATGGAACGGCTTCGGCAGGCGACTGATAAGAGACGGGCAAAACAGCCGGGACGGTCCGGGCACTCTTGGGCTGGTCGGAGGCAATCGGCTTGGCCCGATCGCCAGTTGCGGCACAGCCCAATAGCAGACTCAAGCCGCAAAGGGCAAGCCATTTCCACGGCGTTTTGACAAGTGATTCTATCATAAAGCCGCGACCGTTGGTCGCGATATAGTCATACTGTTTATCCACCAGCTGCGACCGTTGGCCATGGTTTGGTCGTACTTTGCCACTACTCCTCCGTCCTCGGTTGAGATCGGTCCGGCACTATCGGAGAATTCAGAGTATTCGTTATTGCAATCAAGACCGGCAAAGATAGTAAATTTTTCCGGACCGGCAAAGTTTAGCATATCCCGTTTTTGCTACGAAAAAATTGGGATAGTCGCCATAGGCAAAAATTGAGAAAGTCGCCAGTATTTGTATAATCGCGAAACCGCAAACGGTTTTCCGCGCGCGACCAATGGTCGCGGCTTTACATACTGAACAAATTACTTGATGCGCGCAAAACACTTTTAAACCTCAAATAAAAACTCCAATCCCTAATCCCTACCCTTCTCCTTGTGCATCTTCAACCATCGTGAGCGGCGGACCCAGTAGAAGCGGACTGGGATGAAGATGTCTACGACTTCGTCGGAGACGAGCAATCCGCCGAGTACGGGGGCAGCCATGGCGGATAGGACTTCGTGGCCCACGCCCGCGGCCCAGAGCATGGGGGCCAGGGCCACGATGGCCACGCCTTCGGTCAGGAGTTTGGGGCGCAGACGGTGGACCGCGCCTTCGAGCACGGCCTGGCGGAGTTCGTCGAGGGAGGCGATTTTTTCCAATCCGCCACGTTTTTGGACGGCTTCGCGCAGATACACGAGCATGATGATGCCGGTCTCGGTCGCCATGCCGAAACAGGCGATGAAACCCACCCAAACCGCCACGCTGAAGTTCAACTGTGGCAGCCCTAAAAAATGGAATTTGGTCAACCAGAGCAGAAACACGCCGCCGACCAAAGCCTCGGGCACGGCCATCATCATCAGCACGGCGTCCATCAGGTCGGTGTAGGTGAGATAAAGGATGATGAAGATCAGCAGGATGACCGCGGGAAACACGACCAGCAGGGTTTTTTTGGCCCGAAGTTGATTTTCAAACTCCCCGCTCCACTCGAGATACATGCCCGGTGGGAGTTTTACCTGTTGATCGACCGCTCGTTGGGCCTCTTCGACGAACCCGATACTATCGCGGTCGCGAACGTTCAGTTGCACTTTGGACCGCAACATGCCGTTTTCGCTTTCGATCATGGCCGGGCCTTCGACGATTTTCACGTCGGCGACCGAACTCAGGGGGATTTGCATGGGTGGCGCAGCGCCGCCGGCGCTTATCAAAATATTTTTTATTTGTTGTTCGTCTTGCCGCCAATCGCGGGCGTATCGGATACGGACCGGAAAACGCTCGCGGCCTTCGACGGTCATGGTGACCGGCTTGCCGCCCAGGGCGATTTCGATCACGTCCTGGATATCGCCCACGTTTATGCCGTATCGGGCGGCCTTTTGGCGGTCGATGGTAATCTCCAAATAACCCTTGCCGATGTTCTGATCTGGGACCACGTCGACCGCGCCGGGGATTTTTCTAAGCACGGCCGCCACTTGCTCAGATACTTCCTGGATCTTGTTCAGATCGTTGCCGTAAACCTTTACGCCGATCATGGTGCGCACGCCGGTGGCGAGCATGTCGATGCGGTTGATAATCGGTTGGGTCCAGATGTTACCCCAGCCGGGCATTTGCATGGCGCTGTCCATTTCCTGGACGATGTCGGTTTTTTCCTTGCGCCACAAGAGCAGGCGCCGCTGGAAAGGCGGGTCCAATTCGGCGCGGAGTTTTTTAAGCGCAGGCTCGTCTTCGGCAAGATCTTTTCCGCCGGTCCAAAGTTCCTGTTCAAGGGCTTTTTTCCGCAATTCCTCCAGGCAATACCAATTGAATGCGCCCGGAGCCTGATTGAAGAGATCATCGTTGATGCGTTTGATGTAATCGCCCGCCAACTTGGAAGACAATTCCTTTTCGAACTCGCCGAACCGCTGAAAAGCCAACTCCCGCATCGCGCCGTCGAAACGATTTATAGCGCTCATGGCCGCCGGGTCTAGGATCGATTTTTTCCGGGTCTCGTCTTTGGGCGGGCGCATCAGGCCGCGATCTTCCAGGACCTTTAATACGGTCTCCGCTTGGTGCTGGGCGTCGATATAATACAATTTCCGCTTGGGCCAAAACTCCTTGGGGCGGAGGTTGATGATGGTTTCGATCATTTCGATGGGCGAGGGATCGGTGGGCGTGTCGGCCCGGCCGCCTTTGCCCACGATTTGTTCCACCTCGGGAAAGCGGCGGAGCACGGCGTTGCGGGCCTTCAGGTCGTCGGCCACTTGGGTTACCGACGCCCGGGGCACGGTCACGGGCATGTCCAAAATGCTCCCTTCATCCAGAGGCGGCATGTATTCCCGCCCCAACTTTCCCGATAGATGCCAGCCTATGGCCAGAAGCAGGACAAAAAACCAAAACACCGTTTTGGGATAATTCATGGCCCAGCGCAAAAGCGGCTTGTAAATGCCGATCAGGCTGCGGACGAGCCAATTTTCCTCCTCGCCGCGCAATCGGCCCTTGATGAAGGTGGGAATCATCGCCGGCACGAGCGTGATGGACAAAAGCGCCACGCCCAACATGGCGAAACTTTTGGTAAAGGCCAGCGGATGAAAGGTTTTGGCGTCGCGGCCGGTAAGGGCGAATACCGGGATGAAGGAAATCAGGATGATCATCACAGAGAAGAAAATCGGCCGGCCCACGGTTTTACAGGCGGGCAGGACCAACTCGCGGATGTCGCCGCGGACTCGCCCTTTGCCGAAATGGGCCGTAAGATGGTGCGAGGCGTTTTCCACCATCACGATCGCCTGATCGACCAGTATGCCGATGGACACGGCTATGCCCGAAAGCGACATGATGTTCGAGGCAATGCCGAAATAACGCATCAAGATGAACGATATCAACACGGCCATGGGCAGCGTGAGACAGATTACAAACGCGCTGCGGAAGTGCAAAAGAATGAGCAGTATCGCCAACGAGGCGATAATCATTTCGGTCGTGAGGGTTTCTGTCAGTGTGTGGATCGCGCCGTGGATCAGACGCGTGCGGTCGTAGAATGGAACGATGCGCACGCCCTCGGGCAGTCCGGCCTGAAGTTGGATGATTTTATCCTTGATGGCCTTGGTCACGGCCAGGGGATTCTCGCCGTAGCGCATCATCACCACGCCGCCGACGGCCTCGTTGCCGTTTTTTTCCAAAACTCCCCGGCGGAACTCGCTGCCCAGGCTCACCGTGGCCAGATTTGAGACGCATACGGGCGTGCCCGTGGCCGCGTCGGCTTTTACGACGATGTCTTCGATATCCTGCTTGTTGCGGATCCATCCCGCGCCGCGGACAAGATACTCGGCGTTGCCTTTTTCTATCACCCGGCCGCCGACCGCGGAGTTGGAGCGTGCCACGGCCGAATAGATTTCGCCCAGCGTAACGCCGTAGGAGCGGAGTTTGTTGGGGTCCACGTCGATTTGATATTCGATGGGAAAACCGCCCACCGAGGCCACCTGGGCCACGCCGGGCACGGAATTCAGTTGATAACGGACGTACCAATCCTGAATCGCCCGCAATCGGCCCAGGTCATAGCCTTCGCCTTCCACGGTGTACCAGAATATTTGCCCCAAGGCCGTGGCGTCCGGGGCCAAGTACGGAGTCACCCCCGGCGGCAGAAACGTGCTTGCCAGGGTGAGCCGCTCCAACACGCGTTGGCGGGCGAAGTAGAAATCGACGTTGTCCTCGAAGATGACGTTAATCATCGAGAAGCTGAACTCGCTGGAGGACCGCACCGCCTTTACGCCGGCCAGGCCTTGCAGATTGACCGACAGCGGATATGTGATTTGATCCTCGATCTCGCGCGGACTGCGGCCCATCCAATCGGTAAAAACAATGACCTGGTTTTCCGAAAGGTCGGGAATGGCGTCGACCGGCGTATTTATAACGCAATAGATTCCCCAGACGGCCACCACTCCGGCCAGCAGGATTACTATGAATCGGTTTCGGATGGAAAACTCGATTATGCGTTCGATCATATATAGTTGTCAGTTATCAGTTGTCAGTTTTCAGTTGTCGGCATTCATCATTTCTTCATCAACTCGGCGATTTTTTGCAGGGTTTTTTTGGGGTCTTTTTTGGCTTCATCAACGCAACCGGAACAACACAGGAAAACGGCCTGGCCTTTGAGCGTGATTTTTACCGGCACCCCCATCGAGCCTAGCAACGCGCCTGTAATGGGGCAGAATTTTTGCTCGGCGGCGAGTTTTTGATCTTCGGGTGGAAGTTCGGCAAGATTCGCTTTGACGTCTTCCGTGATTTCTGCATCATTTGGCGGAGGCGTTTGCGTCATGGCCGGCGTTTCGGCCGAGGCCGGCGGTTTTTGTGTATTGGATGCGGATTGTGTTTGGGGAATTACATCTCTAGCTGCGCCGGAGCTTGGCCCGCCGCTTGCGCCGAAGTATGTGCCGGCCGATGGATTGAGCCTGGTCTCGGCGTCGATCAGAAAGGCCCCGGCCGCGGCGACCTTTTCTCCTAGTTCCAAACCTTTTAGCACCGGATAGAATTCGCCTATGCGGGGTCCAAGTTGCACTTCCACGCCCTCGAACAAGCCGGGCGAGCGCTGGATATAAACGATTTGCCTTGTGCCGGTATCGATCACTGCCCGCTCGGGCAGGGCCAGGATCGGACCGGATTTGAACGGTTCGATTTGATCCAGCGGGGTGTCGATCCGCACGGTTGCAAACATTCCCGGCCGCAGTTCGCCGGAGGCATTATCGACTTTGAAGCGCACGCGCACGGTTCGGGTTGCGGGATCGAGTTGGGCGTAGATCGCGGCCAGTTCGCCTTGGAAAACACGATTGGGCAGGGCCTCGACGGTTGCGCGGATCGCCTGGCCCAGGCGAAGATAAGCGATGTCTTTTTCGTAGACGTCGGCCTCGATCCATACGGTCGTAAGATCGGCGATATTGAGCAAGGTCATGCCCTCCTCGACGCGCGAGCCGGACACAATGTCCTTACCGATTACCTGCCCTGCGCGCGGCGAGCGGATGACCAGTCGCGGGCTGGCCTTGCCCGCGGCGATCATGGCGTCGATTTCCTCTTCGGCGACGCCCAGCAATTTTAGGCGCTGCCGCGCTGGAGCGACCAGATCGGAATTCGTTCCGTGCCCGGCGGCCAGCAGTAATTCTTGCGAGGAGGCGTACAATTCGGGACTGTAAATTTCGGCCAGCGGCTCGTCTTTTTTTACGGCGACGTAAGTTTTATCGACGTAGAGTTTTTCCACGTACCCGTTGACGCGGCTTGTGATCCGTGCGAGCCGGCTTTGATCGTAGGCCACGTTGCCCGCGGTAACGGTCTGCTTGATGAGCGGTTGGAAGCCGATTGTGACGGTTTCGATGCCTGCCAGTTGCATGCGTTCGGGCGAGAGTTGCACGCGACCGGTAACGCCCGGTGGCAGTGCGAGCGGCGCGCCCTTTTTGCGCAAGGAAAGCGGCATGCCGCAGGTGGGGCAATGCGGCGCCTGGCCGTTGGGATCGAAATCGTCGCGGACTACTTGCGGATGCATGGGGCAATAAAATTCCTCGTCCTTGGCCGGTTTGCCGATCTCGGCCGGGGCGGAGCGAGTCCACTTGTCCCAATAGTTTGCAATGGTGTCCCAATAGCCGATCACCAACGCCGTGATCAGTAGTATGGCGATGAAGCGCAATCGCACTTCTACCACCTTGAGCACCAAAAAGAATTTTCGCCAAAATGTCGAGTTCGCCATAATACACCTCCCGGAGCGAGCTCCGGGGCTAAACGATTATGAGATTAATTTTACCGATGGAGTGTTTTAATCGCGAAAGCGCAAGCGGTTTATTTTCATTGAAATAGCGCAAGCGGTATAGTTGCACGGAATAATCGCAGCCCGGCGCGCAGCATCACTCCGGGAAAAAGCGAATCAGATATTTAGACGGCAGAGATTGCTCAATCGAGCCAGGGAATTGGCCGGCAAAGAGGGGCAAATGCCGATGGAATGCAGCGTGGGGTAGGGAAGTTCGACAATGGCCGCCGGGGCAATGCCGGCCCAGGAATGGCCGA
Organism: Thermoguttaceae bacterium; assembly: GCA_050012815.1. Taxonomy (GTDB): domain Bacteria; phylum Planctomycetota; class Planctomycetia; order Pirellulales; family Thermoguttaceae; genus JBEKIK01. The sequence continues at coordinate 6,498 of JBEKGL010000024.1, read as the reverse complement.
GGAGTTGTTTGGCGGCGGACGAATCGGGCGGAGGAATTTGCGGCGCGGGCGCATGGCCGCGGCAGCAATCACACAGCGGCGAAATCGCCCCGCGTGAAGCAAGGGGATTTCCAGTTCGATTCTTGCAACAGGCGGACTGCCGCGTTTTTTTGGCTTGATGGCAGCAGGGGCAAGCCGCGCCGCAGTGACAACGGCAGGCGGCGGGCGATATTGTATTGACCGATTTGCCATGTTCGCAGCCCACAATATGCTCACCGCATCGACAAGCGCCGGCCAAAAGCATATCCCAGGGCAATAGCGCGGCCGCCAGCCAAACGAGCGCTTTCGCGGGATATGAGTTTATGATTTGCATGAGGCGAATACCAATCTAAAGTATCGCGAACCCGCGAGCGGTTATTTTATCATCGCGAACCCGCGAGCGGCTTTTTTTATTGCAAAACCGCAAGCGGTTTATTCACATAAATTATACGTTGCCGAATATAGAGAGTCAATTTACATAACCTGCGGGACTATTTCGCGATGTTTTTTCCGATCCGGCTTGTCCGCGGCTGGGCGGTTTTCAGTAAGTTCGTTTAATTCCCCGGATTTATCTTCAGGCGGGGAGGGTTGTTTTTGCCGGCGGAAGAGTCTGAGCCAGAATTGGCCAAAATCGTCCCAGAGCGTATAAGCCACGGGCGTAAGGAGCAGCGTCAAGAGCAGGGAAAGAGTTTGGCCGCCCAAGACGACTTTGGCCAAACTGGCGCGTGAGCCTGAACCGGCCCCTCGGCCCAAGGCAATGGGAATCATGGCGGCGATGAGCATCACGGTGGTCATCAAGATGGGGCGCAAGCGGGTGTGGTTGGCCTGGAGAATGGCTTGCTCGCGGGGCAGGCCCTTGGCGCGCAGCACGTTGGTGTAGTCCACCTGAAGGATGCCGTTTTTCTTGACGATTCCAAAGAGCATGAACAATCCGAACATGGCGAATAGATCCAAGGGAGTGCGGAGCAATATAAGCGAGATGATGGCAAAGGGCAGGGTCAGCGGCAGGGCCAAAAGAATCGTGATCGGATGCACGAAGCTCTCGAACTGAGCCGCTAGGATCATATACATATACACGAAGCTGACAATAAAGGCGATGAGGAAGTTCTGGTTCGATTCCTTCAACATCTTGGCTTTGCCGATGAACTCCCAGCGGTAGTCGGCCGGAAGATTCATGTCTTTGACATACTTGGTTATTTTTTCCACCGCCTCGCTGGTCGGGAGGGTTTGCTCCAGGTTGGCGATAACTTCCACCTGGCGCTGCATGGAAAAGCGGTCGATGTTGGCCGGTCCCTTGGCAGGATCGAGCCGGGCGACGCTATCGAGTTGCACCAGCCCGGCCTTGGGCGAAGGGATCATCAGGCGGCCGATTTCCTCGGGTTTTTCGCGGTGCGACAAATCGGCCCGCAGCCAAACGTCGTACTGTTCGTCGAGTTCCTTGTATTTTGTTACCGGCTCGCCGCCCACGAGCACGGTGAGCGTGGAGGCGATCTGTTGTATGGGAATGCCCAAGTCGGACGCCCGCTCGCGGTCGATAATCACCCGCAGTTCGGGCTTGCGCAAGGAAAGGCTCGTATCAACGTCGAGAAAGCCTTTTTCGGTTTTCATCCAGTTCATGATTTGTTGGGAGTATTGCTGGAGCTTGACCAGATCGGGCCCGCGGATGGTCAAGTCGATCATCGACTGCCGGAAACCGGAGGCTGAAATCATGGCCACGTCCTGAATGGCGACGCGGAGGTCGGGATAGTCATTCATAATCCGCCGGGCATCGTCCTGGACGTCGAACTGCGTGTAAAATTTATTGTCGTTTTCGGCCTTGTTGCGAATGCCATTCCACCAGAACATGGGATCGTACCAGGTGCGTTGCCGTTTTTCCAAATCAGTCAAACGCAGGTAGATGGTGCCGGCGGTGACGTCGCCTTGCCCCCGGCCGATGCGTCCGGTCGTATCGCCGATGATGCTGAACACGTGCTCGACGCCCCGCAAACCGCCCAGCCGGCCTTCGATTTCCTGGAAAAGTTTGCCGGCGCGATCCAGCGTACAACCTTCGGGCATGGTTACGGCCACTTCCAATTCGCTTTGGTCGTCGCGGGGAACGAACTCGAAACCCACGATGGCGAATAGAAACGGAGTGACGGCCAGGCAGCCGATCGCCGAGAGCACGATAATCCAACGATGCCGCAGCGACCAGGCCAGCATCCAGCCGTAGGCGCCGTCTATCGACCGCCAGATCGGGCCCGATTTGCTGCCGTGACCTTTGCGCAATATGAGGTACCGCGAGCAGAGCATGGGGGTAAGCGTGAACGAGACGCAAAGGCTCATGAAAATGGCGAAGGCCACGGTAGCCCCGAAACTGCTGAAGAATTTTCCCACTCGTCCGCCCATGAACACCACCGGCATGAAGATTACCAAGAGCGACATGGTGGTGGCCATCACGGCCAGGGCAATTTCCTTGGTGGCCGAGGAGGCCGCCGCGCGGGCGCCGACCTTGTCTTCCTCCATGTGGCGGAAGATGTTTTCGTTAATGACCACCGCGTCGTCGATCACGATGCCGATGGCCAATATCAGGCCCAGCATGGTCATGTTGTTGAGCGTGTAGCCCATGTAGTTCATGAACACGAAGGTGCTGATGATCGAGGCGGGAATGGCCAAACTGGCGATAATGGTGGTCCGCCAGTCGCGGATGAAGAGCATTATCGTAATAGCCACCAGAACGGCCGCGATGATCAGGTGCAGTTGCACTTCCTCGAAGGACCGCACGATAAACACCGATTGGTCCTTGACCACGAAGGTTTTGATGTCTTGGGGGAGAATATTTTTTATTTCCTCAAGGCGTTTTTTCACGGTTTTGACCACGGTCACGGTGTTCGCGCCGGACTGCTTCTGCACGATGAGGCTGACGGCGTTTTCGCCGTCCAGGCGCGCCAGGCCGCGCGGTTCCTCGAAGGTGTCTTCCACCCGGCCGATGTCCTTGATTCTGACCGGATAACCATGCTGATTGGCCACGATCAGTTCCAGAAATCCCGCGGCGTTTTCCACCCGGCCCATGGTGCGCAGGACGAGTTCGCGGTTGCCTTGATCTACGTGTCCGCCGGGCAGTTCGATGTTCTGCCGCATAAGCGCCAGACGCACGTCCTCGATGGAGAGGTTATAGCTGGTGAGCTTGTCGGGATTGATGTAGACGTTGATTGCCCGTTGCCGCCCGCCCACCAGGATCACCGCTCCCACGCCTGAAAGGCCTTCCAGGTTTTCCTTGATTTGTTTGCGGGCGATTTCGGTGATCTCCTGCATGGGGCGGCGCCCGGAAACCGCGATGGTCATCACCGGGGCGGCGTTGAGATCGAACTTGTCGATGATCGGCGAATCGGTGCCCACCGGCAGTTTGGCGAGAATCGTGGAAATCTTGTCGCGGACCTCCTGGGCGGCCACGTCGCGGTTCTTTTCGACCACGAAGGCAATCACCACCTGCGAAATGCCCTCCTTGGTCGTGGATCGCAATTCATCGATGCCGGAAACGGTGTTGACGATCTCCTCGATGGGTTTGGTCACGCTGGTTTCCATCTCCTCCACGCTTGCGCCGTTGAGCGTGGTGGTGACGGTGACCATGGGCAACTCGACGTTGGGCAGCAAGTCCACGCCCAATTGCATGTAACAAACCGCGCCCATCACCAAAGGCGCGGAAACCAACATTACCGTGAATACGGGCCGTTTTATGCAAAGATCCCAGATGGTCATGATTGAGTTTTCAGTTATCGGTTAACAGTTAACAGTTTTCAGTTGACAGTTGACAGTTTTCAGTTTGCGTCAGTGTGGGAAAAACTGTTAACTGAAAACTGACAACTGATAACTACCTTATTTTTACTTTCGTTCCTTCGGCCAATTGGTTCTGGCCGCTGGTGATCACTTGGCTGTTAATATCGAGTTCGCCGGTGATTTCCACCCATTTGCGTTCGGCCACGCCGGTTTTTACTTCCACGGCGTGGGCTTTTCCGTCCTCGACGACGAAAACTTTCGTCGTGCCCACGGCCGTCACCAGGGCCTCGGACGGCACGGTTTTGGCCTGCGTTTCCACGCGGGTGAGAATCGACGCCTTGGCAAAACCGCCGGGCTTCAGTTCACGCGCCAGATTGGGTACCAGAACCTCGATCTGGAACGTGCGGCTCAGGCGGTCCACCGTCGGGCTGACGCGGGATACAATGCCGTCAAAAACTCTGTCATGGTACGCCTCGCTACGGATTTGGACTTTCAGCCCGATCTTGATTTGACTGGTATAGACCTCGGGCACGTCAGCCTTGAACTTCAACAACTTGTCGATAACCAGGCGATATACGCCCTTGGGATTGGCGCGGGTAGCCATTTCGCCTTCGGAAATCATCCGCTTGTCCACGGCGTATTCGACCTCTTGGGGCGAACGCGCCAATTTCGCGACCGCGGCGGAAGGCGCCGGCACCTCGACTTTTGTGTCGAGCAGGCGCTGCTGGGCGGTGTCTAAAATCGCCGCTTGTTGCCGGGCTTTGGCGATATTCGCCTGGGCATCGATCTTCACCTGGTCAACCGTGGACTTGGCCACTTCGTTATCGGTGTAGGTCTGGTCCCAATCTTCCTTTGTGGAAATTTTTTGTTTGTAAAGACTGTCGATCCGTGAGAACCTCGACGAGGCATTCCGGTATTGATTGTACGCTCGAACCACGGTGGGTAATTTCATGATGTCGAAGTCCGCTCCCGGCAAGGCCGTCAGCCCAACCTTGGCCAGTTCCGATTCGATCGATTTTTTCACTTCCTCCACGGCAAGTTGATAATCGGTGCGGTCGATTTCCAAGAGCACATCGCCCGAGCGGACGATGTCGCCCACGTCGCAATGAATGCGGATGACGCGGCCGTCGACCTTGGGCGTGACAACCAATTCCTCGCAACCCTCGAAACTGCCAACCACGTCTACTGTGCGCTGAATGGACTGCATTTCCAGCTTGGCCACCGTCACGGGAACCGCCGATTCCCGGGCGGTGTCTTTTTCCTTGACGCCGGCGTCTTTTTTCTTGTTATTCTCGGCGGAAACCGGGGTCGGGGACGACTGGCCGAGAATGGGCGGGCTTAGCTCGATGAAAACCAGCAGCAATGCCGACAGTGCAATCACGAATGCCCCACCGGCGAAAAACCATCGTTTATGTTTGTTGGCGCTCATGGATTAGTATTCAGTTAAAAGTGGTCAGTGGTTAGTGGTCAGTTTTCGGTTGTCAGCGCGAGACCGCAAGCGGTTTTTATCAAGTTTTCAGTTATCAGTAATCAGTAATCAGTTTTCATTCCTCCGGCCTATAGCCTACAGCCTTTTATTTTCATCCTTCATCCTTCATCCTTTGTTCTTCATCCCTTGTTCTTCTTCTATTTTCCCGTTCCGAATCGCTTAAGAGTCCGTACAAGACGATATCGGAGATGTCTTTGGCTTGTTCGATTGTGGAGCGATTGCGTCTGGCAAAGTAGTTGGTGAACATGGTGCCATACAGCAGGTCGCCCAAAACGGCGTGGAACTTCTCGAATGGTATGTCGAAGACTCGGCCGGCCGCTACCAATTCCCTGAACTGTTCCTGGAATTCGCAAGAGAACTTTTCTTGATTTTCAAAAAAACTTGGTTTCTCCCGGTCCTTGAAATAAGCCCGTTCCTGAATCATCAGTTCCACAATTTCAGGATGGTCCTTGAAGTATTTTAAATACGCATTTACGGCGTGAAGCAAACGATCGATTGGGTCTTGGATCTCTTTGATGGTATCCGTGATCGATAAATGCAATTGCAGCATCAAGCGATCGACCGCCGCCAAAAACAATTCCCGCTTGGAGGGAAAATAGCGATAGATAGTGCCCTTTCCCACTCCCAAGCGATCGGCCAGGGTTTGGGTGTCGGCTTGGGAGTAGCCGCGTTCCGCGAAAAGGAGGGCGGCGGCCTCGAGTATTTCCTGTTCGCGGCGGGTTTTGGTATTATTGGAGTTGTTTTTTTCAGTTTTTATTTTCAAGGTAATACCCTTGGCGGTATTGAGTGTATAAAAACGGACTGACTGGTCCGTCATCTAAATTCTACAATATTTTTTTGATTTGTGCAACTGCATTTGGTTTAACCTGCTCGTGTGATTGAATAACACTTGACCCGATAAGGACTTAGGATAAAATCAATTGATGAATTAATTGTCTTTAGTCATTAGACATTCGTGCTTCGATATTCCCCCTAACCCCTGTCCTCTACCCCCTGTTTCCTGAATCCTGCCATGCAATATCAACCTCTTGCCAACACCGGGATGCGGATTTCCCAGGTCGCCTTGGGTTGCTGGCCCGTGGCCGGCATGACCACGCCCGGGGTGACCGAAGCCGACGGCATCGATGCGATCAGGGCTTGTTTCGAGCTGGGCGTCAATCATTTGGATACGGCCTATATGTACGGGGCCAACGGCGAAAGCGAGCGGCTTATAGCCAAGGCCCTTGGCAATCGCCGCG